>CAMVOG010000032.1 GCA_947169005.1 uncultured Clostridia bacterium
ATAAACCTTGATGCCCCCGGCCACGTTCAGGGCGATATTGAGGATGGAATCCACCGCCAGGAAAGCCTCCGCCACGGAGATGCGGCGGTTGGCGGAATCGTCCAGGGTGCGCTCCAGCCACTGGTTATAGGCCGTCATGGCCGGGTTCAGCGTGTCGGCCAGCACGTAGCGGGCCAGGGAGCAGATACGCTCGCAGCGCATGGGGTTGCGCTTGTAGGGCATGGCGGAGGAGCCGATCTGCTTGCCCTCAAAGGGCTCCTCCAGCTCCTTCAGATGGGAGAGGAGGCGCATATCCGTGGCGAACTTGCCGCAGCTCTGGGCCACGGCGGAGAGGGCGGAAATGGCGTAATAGTCGATCTTGCGGGAATAGGTCTGCCCGGAGACGGGGACCACGGCCTCGAAGCCCATGTCCGCGGCGATAAGCCGCTCCATCTCCTTGATCTTCCCCTCGTCCCCGTTGAAGAGGGCCATGAAGCTGGCCTGGGTGCCCGTGGTGCCCTTGGAGCCCAGGAGCTTGAGGGAGGCAATGCGCTGCTCGATGACCTCCAGGTCCATCAGCAGATCGTAGACCCAGAGGCTGGCGCGCTTGCCCACGGTGGTGAGCTGGGCGGGCTGAAAGTGGGTGAAGCCCAGGGTGGGCAGGGAGCGATACTCCATGGCGAAGGCCGACAGGGCCGCGATCAGGGCGACGACCTTATCCCGGATCAGCGTGAGTCCCTCCCGCAGGAGGATGATGTCGGTGTTATCGGTGACGTAGCAGCTGGTGGCCCCCAGGTGGATAATGGGCATGGCCTTGGGAGCGGCGGCGCCGAAGGTATGGACGTGGGCCATCACGTCATGGCGCAGCTCCTTCTCCTTCCGGGCGGCCAGGTCAAAGTCGATATCGTCCAGATGCTCCGCCATCTGGTCCATCTGCTCCTGGGTGATGGGCAGGCCCAGCTCCTTCTCGGCCTTCGCCAGGGCAAGCCACAGCCGCCGCCAGGTGCCGAATTTCTTCTGGGGTGAGAACAGATAGAGCATTTCGGGGCTGGCATAGCGGGAGGCAAGGGGGCTTTCGTAGCTTGTTTTATCAGACATGGGGTTTGTCCCTCCGTTTCGGAATAAGTAAAGGCGTTACGCATCCGTAACGCCTTTATTATATGATGTTTTTGACCTGTACGCAAGAGGCAGGAAAAAGATTCTTCCTGAGTCCTCTTTACGCCAGCAGCTTTTCCAGCCGGTCCAGGCCCTCGCGGATGTTCTCCATGGAGGCGGCGTAGGTCCAGCGGACGAAGTTGGGGGCGCCGAAGCCGGAGCAGGGCACCACGGCCACGTTCTGCTGCTCCAGGAAAGCCACGGCGAAGTCGTCGCCGTTCTGAATGAGCTTGCCGCCGATGGTGCGGCCCAGCAGCTTCTCCACGTTCATCATCACGTAGAAGGCGCCCTCGGGCTTGATGCAGCTGACGCCCTCGATCTGATTCATGCGCTCCACGATGTAATTGCGGCGGCGCTCGAACTCGTCGTGCATGGCGCGGATGCTGCTCTGGTCCCCGGTAAGGGCCTCGATGGCCGCCCACTGGGAGATGGTGCTGGGGGCGGAGGTGGAGTGGCTGAGATAGTTGGTCATCAGCTTCGCCAGGGTCTTGTTGGAGGCGGTGTAGCCAATGCGCCAGCCCGTCATGGCATAGCTCTTGGACACGCCGTTGACGATGATGGTCCGCTCCTTGATTTCCTCGCTGAGGGCGGCCACGCTGGTGAATTCCCGTCCGTCATAGAGCAGGGAGAAATAGATCTCGTCGGACAGAATATAGAGGTCATGCTTCACACAGACGGCGCAGAGAGCCTCCAACTCCTCCTTATTATAGAACATGCCGGTGGGGTTGGAGGGGTTGTTGAGGATCAGCAGCTTGGTCTTGGGTGTGACGGCGGCCTCAAGCTGGGCGGCGGTCATCTTGAAGCCCGCCTTTTCCTCGCAGTTCACCACCACGGGCACGCCCCCGGCCATGGCCACGGACTCCGTATAGGTCACCCAATAAGGGGCGGGAACAATAACCTCGTCGCCGGGATTCAAGAGGCACATGAGGGCCACGAAGATGCTGTGCTTCGCGCCGCTGGCCACCACGATCTGGCTGGATTCATAGCTCACGCCCGTATCGGCCAGGAGCCTGTCGGCAATGGCCTGGCGCAGGGCGGGCAGACCCGCCGCGGGAGTATACTTGGTTTTCCCTTCCTCAATGGCCTTGATGGCGGCGGCCTTGATGTGGACGGGGGTATCAAAATCCGGCTCGCCGGTGCCGAAGCTGACGACGGGCTTCCCCTCTGCCTTCAGCTTCTTGGCGAGAGAATCCACCGCCAGGGTGGAGGACTCATGCACGGCAGCGGCTCTTGCGGACAGTTCTTTCATGGCACATCCTCACTTTCCGGCCGTCCGGGGGACGGCCAACGGGCTCGATCACAAAGAATATACAATATTATAATGACCGTCCTGCAAAAAAGCAAGTATTTTCTGCCGATTTTTTGAAATTTTGAATAATGCGCAGGCCGTGACTTGCAAACAGTGCTTTTGAAGACCTGCTGCCTGAGCCCTGTTCCCTGTCCCTACAGTACTGCCCCGCCCAGAGCGTTGGCGATGACGACGCTGCCCAGGTCCACGGAGCCGGTGGTGGAGGTGCCCCGCCGGTCCTCCACCCGCAGGCGGAGGGTCATTTCCCCGGCGATGCCCCGCTCCCGGGCCTCCCGCTCCACCAGGACGCGGGCCAGCTTCTCCGCCTCCTGCATGGCCTCGTCCCGGCGCTTGTACCAGGCGCGGTCCCCGGCGGAGTCCACGAAGTAGCCGTCTACCCCGTCGGGCACGTAGTTGGGGCGGAGCTCCACCCGCACCTCGGCGTTCACGTTGCCCACCACGGCCCCCACGGCGTTGGCGACCCCGGCGTTTTCCGGGATCACGCAGTCCGCGCCCAGGGCCCGGGCCACGTCGGGCAGAAAGATGTGGATGGGGGCGCCGATGCCCACCAGGGCCGCCCCCGTGGGGAAGGCCACAGAGAAGAAGCCCGGCCCCTTTCCGGCGCGGAACTCATCCCAGGACCGATCCACCAGCTCCGCGAGCTGGGCGTCCAGCCCCTCCCGCCGCAGACGGGGAAACTTGTCCTGCAGCAGGATGCGCACGATGTTCCGATAGAGCTTGCGCTTCACGGCCTCGTAGACCTGCTCCGTAAAGGCCCGGAATACGCTCTCGTCCGTGTCGTCATAGCCCAGGCTGCGCATGAGGAAGGAAGCCGCCAGGCGGGCCGCCTCGGTATCGTAGCGGTCAAAGTCCCCGGCCAGGTGCATGAAGTCCGTAGGCGTGAGGCCCGCGCGGATCACCACGCCCTCCGCCTCCAGGCGTTCCAGCTTTTCCAGATGGTAAATATCCGTATGGGCGGCGGCCGCCGCCTCCCGCAGCAGCAGGGGCTTTTCCGCCAGGGCCCGGCAGAAAGCCTTTTCCTCGGCGGTGTAGCTGCCGCTGTCCTCGATGGGCCGCAGCAGGGTATAATACTCATAGAGGGGGCGGGTGTGCCAGACCACGTCCCGCAGGAGGGCGCGCAGCTCCTCCTTCACCACGGGGTACTGCTGCGCCAGCAGGGAGATAGGCACCACCCGGCGGGTATCCAGCTCAAAGCCCGCTTTGGCCGGGCGCACGGCGCTGTCACCGCCCAGGCCGAAGGTGTCGATGAAGACGCCCCGCACGAAGGTGCGCCACTCCCCCACCTGCACCCCGTCCGCCGCCCGGACGGGCTCGCCGCCCTTGACCAGGGACACGTCGGTGGTGGTGCCGCCCATGTCGATGATGACGCTGTCCTGCCGCCCGGAGAGGCGCATGCCTCCCAGCACCGAGGCCGCCGGGCCGCAGAGGATCGTCTCCACGGGCTTGGCGCGGGAGAAGCCCTCGCTCATGAGGCTGCCGTCACTGCGGACGATGACCACCGGGGCGGCGATGGACCGCTCCGCCAGCGCCGCCTTGATGGCGGCGATGAAATCCGTGATAACGGGCACCAGGCGGGCGTTCAGCAGGGTCCCGGTGCCGCGCTGGAGGCTGTTGAGGCCGGAGAAAAGCTCGCTGCCGCAGACCACGGGCAGGCCCGTGGCCTCCGTCAGCCGCCGCTTGGCCTCCCGCTCCGCCACGGCCCCGTTGTTCATGGCGTACATCTCCACCACGCCCAGGCCCTCGGCGTCCTTCACCCAGTCGGCGGTGTCCCGCAGAAGGGCGTCATAGTCCACATTGGGCAGGATCTTCCCGTCAAAGCTGCCGGAGCCGGGGCAGAAGAAGATCTCGTCCGCGGCGGAGAAGCCGTAGGAGCCGCCCACCCGCTTCATGGTCTCGCTGTCCAGGCCGATGAAAATGAGCTTGGCGCGGCCGCCCTTGTTCTCCACGCAGGCGTTGGTAGCCAGGGTCGTGGACAGGGCGATGACCTCCGCCTGACTGCGCAGGGCGGGGTCCAGCCCATCCAGGGCGCCGATGATGCCCCGGGACAGGTCCCCCTTCGTGGTGAGGGATTTTGCCGCGGACAGGACCTTTTTCTCCTCAAAATCATAGATCACCGCGTCCGTATAGGTGCCGCCGGTGTCGATGCCGATGCCGTATTTCATGCTCTCTCTCCCGTAAACAGATTTCCCCGCCCCGTCGGGCCCGGGCGGCGCTGCCCTATTGTACCACGCCGGGGCGGGAAGGTCAATCGGGAGCGGCTCTTCTCCTTTAGATGGATTTTTCGTTTCCGCCGTTGAAAAAGTCCGAGCGGGGCGCTATAATACAAGGCAGCAGATTCAAGGAGGATTCGGAATGAAACATCGCAGTTTAATTCGTTTATTGGCCGTTCTCTGCGTCCTGGCCCTGCTCCTGGCGGCAGGCTGCGCGAAGAAGCCGGAGACGCCGACGAGCACCGTAACGGAAACCACCCCTGCGGAGACCCCCGCCGAAACGGAGGCCCCTGCAGAGCCCGAAGCCCCTGCCGAGACAGGACCGAGCCCGAGGAAGAAGCGCCCATGTCTGAGCCCGTTGAGCCGGAGGAGCCCCAGGAGCCCGCAGAAGAAGCGCCTGCCGCGCCCGAGGAGCCCGCCGAAACCGAGGAGCCCGCCCCCGCCGGGCCCCGGGAGCTGGACGAGGAGGCGCTGGAGGAGCTGAACGAGGCGCTTTTCTGGGAGTACAACGGTTTCCTAAGCTGCGTCTATACCCGCCCGGAGGAGATCGTTTGGGACGACGTGCTGCACAACGGCGCGGGTCTCACCGTCGAGGCGACGGAGGAGCTGACAAAGCGCTTTGAGGAGGAGCGGGGCTGGCCCGTGAACGGCTGGCTGGTGCTGATCCCCGCCGAGGCGGCGGACGCCTATATGCAGGAGACCACGGGGCTTGGTATCGACGATGCCTGGTGCCCCCTGCACTGGCTCTATCTGGAGGACGAGCAGCTTTACTGCCTGGACACCGTTGAACCGGGCTTTTACGGCAACGAATTCACCGCCGGCACGGAGCAGGACGGGGTCTACCGCCTGCAATACACGGGCATGGACTTTATGGGCCGGGACACGGAAATGGTCCTGACGGTGCAGGATACGGGCAGCGGTTACCGCTTCCTCTCCAATCTGCCCGCGGACGCGGACCCGGAGAGCCCCCTTTACGGTCCCTTCGGCTGGGTCCTGCGCCGATACGTCCAGGAGCTCATGTGGTACGTGCCTGACGCGGAGGAGCTGGAGGCCCTGGGGCTTTCCCCCTTCTGCTCCCTCTATTCCCAGTGGCCCGCCGCGGACAATCTGGAGCGGCTGAGCTACTTCGGCTATGCCTTCAAGGATCTGAACGGCGACGGGAAGCAGGAGCTACTGATCGGCGCGACCAGCGCGGACTTCGGCGCCGAGTACGTTTTCCAGGTCTACGCGGACCGGTACGGCAGTCAGCTCCTGGCCTATGACAGCCCCGCCTTCACGGCTCTGCGGCTGCTGGCCGACGGCAGGCTGGGGCTGAGCATGCAGGAAAACGTCTATTACGCGGTGAAGCAGACCCTTTGGCTGGACGAGGACGGGCAGTTCTATCTGGACGACGCCATTGAGATGTACGGGAACAACACGGGCGTCACGGATTGCCAGGCCATCACTGAGGAGGGCGACTGGGAAGAGGTCGATTTTTCGGTCTTTGAGGCCTTTGACCCCCACGCGGACGCGGTCACGGTGGACTGGATCGGACTGGATACCCTGGTCGAGGGGCTGCTGGATTAAAAGATGATATAAACAACGCTGCGGCATCCCGCTTTGGGATGCCGCAGCGTTGTTTTACAGTTTTTTCAGCCCACAGGGGCGCCGTTCTCCGTTTCTCCAAGGCGATAGATACCGGTCCAGGACATCACGTCGCCGCCGGGGTAATTATACTCCACCGTAGCCACCAGTTCATCCGGTCCCTGGAGGTACATGTAGAGCCGATCATTATCCTGCATCGAATAGAACAGGTACCCGGGGCCGCCGTCGTAGGAAGCGCCATCAAGCGCCTCGTAATCCATGAAGACGTTGGAATAGTCATCCGTGTCGTAATAGACGACGCCATCCGCTTCAATGGTCACGCTGGAGAAGAAGTCCAGCTCCTCCTCGGAGAGGGTGTAGCCCTCCACCTCCCAGCCGCTGACGGTCCAGTAGCCAACGAAGGGCCCCAGCTCCGACTCGTAGACATCGCCATAGTCGTACTCATATTCGGGGGAGCCCTCCGTGGGCTCGTAATAGAAATTGTAGGTGTTGCTGCTGATGTTCTCACCGTTCTCATTGTGGTTGAAGGTCAGGATCATGGAAACGGGGTCCGTGAGATAGAGGAAAATCGTGTCCTCGGTGGAGGGGTCGCTGAACAGGTAGGCCGTGCGCTCGATCTGTTCCTCGTCGATATAGGTCTGGATCTCGCACTGGCTGAAATCCTGCTGATAGCCGCCAACGACAAAGTCCGCATAACCGCTCCAGTAGTCGATGGAAAGGGTACCCTCCTCGTTCGGATAATAGCTGTAAACGCCGTCCCCGTTCTCATTGACAAAGCCAAGGCGCCACAAGCCCGCCACCTCGCTGTAGTCGATCTCCTCCACGGGCTCGGCGGCGGAAAGGCCGGTCCAGCGGGGACCCGTCAGGGTCTCCACCCGCCCGGTTTCCAGGGGGATGCGCAGGTAATAGAGCTCCAGCAGATCATAGGCCCAGCGCCAGCCCACGTCCCCGCTGGGACTGCGCTGGGCGTCGGCCACGATCAGATAGGCCGCGTCCCCCAGGACCGCCCCGGCCTGGATCACAAAGCCGCTGCCCTGCTCGGGGTCGATAAAGTTTTCCGTGAGAAGGATCTCGTCGCCCTCCCGGTCCACGTAGTACAGGTCGCCCGCGTCCTCATCGGAGAGGAAAAGAGCGCCCGGCACGCGGCGGGACAGGCCGAAATCCCCCTCCCGGGTCAGATAAATGCCGGGAGTGGGGGCGCTTTCCCCCTCGTCGCCGCTGAATTTACGCACGGGCTGAAGGCTGTTCTCCTCGCCCAGCGTGCCCCGGACGGCCCGATAATCCGTGGGGGCCGCCGCGCCTTGGTAATAGTTGAGGATCAGATAGAAGCGGCCTGTTTCCGGGTCAGCAAGGAAGCCGTGAACGTCCGGATAGCCGCCGAATTCCTCGGTTTCCAGGCTGCCCAGCTCCGTCACGCTCCCGTCCGGCGAAAGCTGCCGCAGAACGGCGGTGTAGCCGTAAAGCTCCTCATCATAATACGCATTCATGATCACCAGCTCGCCCTCCGGGCCGAAGCCGCAGGGAGTGAAATCATCAAAGGATCCGTCCAGCGTGTAATAGGGCTCCGCGTTCTGATAAACCACGCGGGTACCCTCGTCGTCATTATCCTCGTGCACCATGCGCAGGGAGTAAACGCCTTCCGGGTCAACCAGCAGCAGCGCCGTGTTTTCCAGGACCTCAGCGGGGCCGCCCTCCAGGGCAAAACGGCGCAGGCCGTAATAAACGCTGTCCTCACTGCCCCAATCCGTGACATAAAGACTTTCGCCGATCAGACTCAGATCGCCGTAGCTTCCGCAGCCGCCCAGGGAGCGCAGCTCTCCCGTCACGGTGTTATAGGCCCAGAGCTCCGCCCCCAGCTTTTCCTCGTACCAGGTGTCAATGAAAGAGGCCCAGAGGGCGGGCTCGGTCATCACCGAGGTGTCGTAAGTGCGGAAAAAGACCTCGTCCCCCACCCGCAGCAGCTTGCCGGGGTTGCCCTCGATCAGATCCTCCGGCTCCTCCTCGATCGGCTCCTCCGGCTCGGCGGGCTTCTCCGGTTCCTCGGGCTCCTCCGGCTCGGCGGGCGTTTCGGCAGGCTCCTCCGGCTCCTCCGTCCGCGGGACAGGCTCCACGTCCGTCTGGCTCACCTGGGGCTCGGGAGCGCCGGTCCCGGTCTGGCCGCAGCCCGTCAGCAGCGCCGCCAGCAGCGCAATGGCCAGCAGCAGCGCAAGGCCTTTCTTTTTCATGCTTTCGTCCTCCTTTTTTGTCATTCCTCCACATCCGTCACGAGCAAGGTCCCGTTTCGGACGGTAAACCGCAGGTTCCACTTCCCGTACCGCAGGCCGTAGACACGCTCCGGGTCCTCCTGGTAGGCAGGGCGCGGATCATGGGCCAGGATCTCCTCCAGCGCGGCCCGCTCCGTTCCCAGCCGTTCCCCCAGCTCCGGCGGCAGGGATACCTCCAGCAGCTTTTCCTCAATTTGGTCCGCAAAGCCGCCCTCCGCCTGGGGAATGGAATCGGCATAGCGCAGGTAGGGCTTGATATCGAAGATGGGCGTTTCATCCAGCAGGTCCGCCCCCAAAACGTGCAGCACCGGGCCCTCGGGGCCCTCCGGCTCCACCCGCTCCAGCCGCACGGCGGAGAGGCCCAGGGAATTGGGGCGAAAGGGCGAGCGGGTGGCGAAGACCCCCAGTCTCCGGTTCCCGCCCAGCCGGGGCGGGCGCACCGTGGGGGACCAGGCCTCCCGCCGGGACTTGGAAAACTGCCAGATCAGCCAGATGTGGCTGACCTCCTCCAGCCCCCGCACCGCCTCCGGGCTGCGAAACTCCGGCTCAAAGACGATCCGTGCCCGGGAGGAGGGAGCCAGCCCGCTCTGCCGGGGGATGCCGAATTTCTCAACGAAGTCGCTGTGCAGCCGCGCGATCGGCCGCAGGGTATACTCCTCCACGCCCACACCTCCGGGATGCTGTTTGGCTCTACTCAGAAAAAAGCGGCGCGCCGCTTGCGGCGGCGCGCCGGATCATGCGTTATAAGACTCGATCAGTCGTACTCGTACTTGGCGGCATGCTTGGCGCGGATGCTCTTGCCAATGAACCAGAAGACCACGGTGATGACCAGAACGGCGAAGATGAAAATGATCTGGCCCATTCTATGGCCCGCGTTCTGGAAACCGAGGATAGACATGGCAGGCAGGAAGTGAGCAGTGCCATAGCCCCAGAAGAAGTTGTACATGCCCTCGCTGGGGATCAAAATGCCCAGGAAAGGAATGAGGTTGATGATGATCATGCCCAGGACACCGCCGAAATTGCGGTTGTAGCCCATCCACATGGCAAAGCCGAACATGGCCAGAATGAGCAGGATGGAGCAGGTGATGTAGTTCCAGCCCACGTTGGCGCCCACCAGGTTGAGGGTGCTGATCTTCTCAGCCGTAACGCCGGTGGCATACTTGTCCGCGGCGCCGACCACGTAACGGAAGCCGGACAGAACACTCATTTCAAACATGATCAGGAGATATACCAGAAACGTGTACACGCAACTTTTGATCTTGCTGTCTGCAAATTTCATTTGAGCCACACACTCCTTGTCTGTGATATGTGCATTATAGCATACCCTATTTTGTTTTGCAAGCATTATCTATGAAAATTTCTCAAAATGATTCTCTTCTCCCCCATCCTTTATATCATTTTCAACAAAGGACCCCCTGCAAGGCCCCTTGGCTCCTTCTCGGAAAGGCGTTGCAAAAAGGAATGGGGAATGATATAATATAAAAAAACAAAGGAGGAGTTCCATGGATTGGACCACCCTGCGAAAGGAGTGCCTGGCCTGCACGGCCTGCGGCCTGTGTGAGACGCGGCACAACGTGGTTTTCGGCGTGGGGAGCGAGACGGCGGAGGTCCTGTTCATCGGCGAGGGTCCCGGCGAGCAGGAGGACCTGCAGGGGGAGCCCTTCGTGGGCCGGGCCGGGAAGCTGCTGGACGACATGCTGAAAATGATCGATCTGGACCGCAGCCGCATCTACATCGCCAACACCGTGAAGTGCCGCCCACCCAAGAACCGGGACCCGCTGCCCGAGGAGCAGGCCGCCTGCCTGCACTGGCTCACCGCCCAGCGGGAGCTGCTGCGCCCCAAGCTCATCGTCTGCCTGGGCCGCATCTCCGCCATGCGCTTTATAAAGCCCGATTTCAGGATCACCAAGGAGCACGGCCAGTGGTTCCGGAACGGAGACGCCGAGATCATGGCTCTCTATCATCCCGCCGCCCTGCTGCGGGACCCCGGCAAGCGCCCGGAGACCTTCGTGGACCTGAAGGCCCTCCAGGCCAAAATCAGAGAGGTCTGCGAGCATACATATGATTCAGTGCATAGTGCTTAGTGCTTAGTGCTCAGTTCATCAGCACATACACTATGCACTAAGCACTAACAACTAAGCACTCCTATAATGAGGTGACTCTTTTTTATGTTACGATTCAAGCCTGTCACGCTGGAGGACAGGGAATGGATGGCCCCCATCCTTTTCGCGGCCAATACCCGCAACGCGGATTACAGCTTTGTGAACATTTACGCCTGGGGGGCCAGCTATGAGGCGAGCTGGTGCTGTCTGGACGGCTGCCTTGTGATCTGGACCGTGATCGCAGGCGTGGACTATTACGCCTTCCCTTTGGGGGCGGACACGGATGAAAAGCTGCGGACCGTGATCGACGCTCTCAAGGACCATTGCCGGGAGCGGAAGGATGAGCTGCGGCTCATCTCCATCGCCCCGGACCAGGTGCCCCGGCTGGAAGCCCTCTACCCCGGGGAATTCGAGATCACGCCCCGGACGGATCTTTTCGACTACGTCTACGCCGCCGAGCGGCTTTCCACCCTGGCTGGGAAAAAGCTCCATGCCAAGCGGAATTTCATCCACCACTTTGAGGCGGAGCATCAGTGGGAGCTGGTGCCCATGACAGACGAAAATATCTGTGTAGCAGCGGGGCTGGACGGTCTGTGGGTCATCGAGCAGGAGGCGGACGCCATGGAGACCGCCATGGCCGAGGCCAAGGCCATCCGCACGGTACTCACCGACTTTGACAAGCTGGGGCTGGAGGGGGCCTTCCTCTACGCCGACGGCGCGCCCTGCGGCTTCACCATCGGGGAACGGCTCAGCGCCGACACCTACGTGATTCACTATGAAAAGGCGGATTACGACGTGGTGGGGGCTTACCCCATGATCAACCGGGAATTCGTGCGCATGATCCGGGATAAATACCCGGAGATCGTATGGATCAACCGGGAGGACGACATGGGGCTGGAGGGGCTGCGGAAGGCCAAGCGCTCCTATTACCCGGACTTCATGGAGGAGAAATACAAGGCGGTGACGAGGCCGTGAGCGCCGTCCGCCCGGCCCGGTCCGACGAGCTGCCCCGGCTGAAGGCCCTGTGGCAGCGGGTTTTTGGGGACGAGGCCGCCTTTGTCGAGCTGTTTTACAAGCGGCTGCTGCCCTGCTCCACGGCCCTCGCGGCGGAACGGGACGGAGAAGCCGCGGGAGCGGCCTACATCGTGAAGGGCTTTGCTCTGGTCCTCCCCGACGGCGCCGCGCTGCCCTGTGACTATATCTACGCCGTAGCGGTGGACGAGGCCGCCCGGGGTCTGGGACTGGGCAAAGCCCTCAGTCTGGAGGCCGCCCGGCTCTGTGAACGGGGAAAACGTCTCTCCTGCCTGGTGCCCGCCTCGGAAAGACTTTTCGATTTTTACGCCCGCTGCGCAGGGTACGTCCCGGCCTTCACCGTCTGTGAGGGCGAGGCCCCGGCAAAGGGCGCCTGTGAGACAAGTCCCCTCTCCCCCGCTGAATATCTGCGCCTGCGGGAGGACTGTTTGCGGGGGTGGGGACATTTGCGCCCCTCCCCGGAGGTCATGGACTTTTGGGAGGAGACTCTGCGCATGGAGGGCGGCGGCTTTTTCCGCCTGACCCTGCCGGGCGGCACTTCGGCCCTGGCCGCCGCGGAAAAGGCGGAGGGGACGCTGTTTCTCAAGGAGTTGCTTTGCCCTCCCGGACAGGAGGCCAATTTCGCCGCTGCCTTCGCCGCGCGGATGAAGGCTCCTTCCTGCCGCTGGCGCTGTCCCTCCGGCGGCGCGGGCTTGGAACGGCCCTTCGGCATGCTCAGCGTGAACGCGGGCAGCGGCTTCTATTTCGGCCCGGCCTTCGATTAGATATGGATTACGACAAACAGCGCCCCCGGACGATCCGGGGGCGCTGCGTTTTTTACTGCTCATATTCCAACCGGCTTGGTAGATCGGAGCGGGCATAGAGGAAGCGGCGGAACGTGACCGTCTCGCCGGAAACGGTGAAAAAGGCAAGATAGTTCCTGACCTTTGCGAAACGGTATTCCAGTTTTCTTTCTCTGTCCCCATCGTATCGGGGCTCGGCAAAGGGAAAACGGCTCACCCGGTCAGCAACACGCTCATATTCCTCCAAAAGCCGCGCCGCTGCCTGCGGATTGCCCAGCTCACCGGCAATATATTGGAGAGCCCTGCGGAAATCCCGGCTGAAAAGAGAGGTTTCCTTAATTTGAAAGCTCATGGAGCAGCGACCTCATTTCCCGCATGAATTCCTCATGGCCGACTGTCCTGGCTCCAGCGGCCTCCTCCGCGTCTGCCTCGTCCAGGGCCGCCTCGATCCACTGGGGGCGGGGGTCGGCGCGCAGCGCAAAAGGTAAGCCTCTGTGCAGCACCGATTGCTTCAAAAAGGCCCGAATCGCCGTGGGTGTATCCAGGCCGATCACATTGAAAAGAGCGTCCGCCTGGGCCTTCAATTCATCGTCTACTCTCACTTGTATCGTAGCCATTATGCGCGCCTCCGTATTGATATATATTGTAATTATACTGATTTTCAATGCATTTGTCAATATCTATATGTCAAACAGCGCCCCCGGACGATCCGGGGGCGCTGCTTATCTGAGTACTGTTTCTGAGTGCTGCTCTCCGTCACTCCACGTACACGCGGTGGAAATTCTTCTTGCCGCGCTTGACGACCAGGCCCTCGCCGGCCAGGTCGGCCTTGGTGAAGCGGGTGGTCACGTCCGTGACCTTCTTGCCGCCGATCTCCACGCCGCCCTGCTGGATGTTGCGGCGGGCGTCGCCGTTGGAGGAGCAGAGACCGCTGAGGACCAGCAGGTCAATGGCGCCCACGGTGCCGTCCTCGGCAAACTTTTCGGCGGGCACGGCGGTGGCGGGCATGTTCTCGGTACTGCCGCCGGCGGCAAAGAGGCCCCGGGCGGTCTTCTGGGCTTCCTCGGCCTCGGCCTCGGAGTGGACGAGCTTGGTCAGCTCGAAGGCCAGGATCTCCTTGGCCCGGTTGAGCTCGCTGCCCTCCCAGTGGGACATTTCCTCGATCTGCTCCAGGGGCAGGAAGGTGAGCATTCGGAGGCACTTCATCACGTCCGCGTCGCCCACGTTGCGCCAGTACTGGTAGAACTCGAAGGGAGAGGTCTTGTTGGGGTCCAGCCACACGGCGTTGCCGGCGGTCTTGCCCATTTTGTTGCCGTTGGAGTCCGTCAGGAGGGTGATGGTCATGGCATAGGCGTCCTTACCCAGCTTCTTGCGGATCAGCTCCGTGCCGCCCAGCATGTTGGACCACTGGTCGT
>CAMVOG010000033.1 GCA_947169005.1 uncultured Clostridia bacterium
GGGGCGGCGAGGCCGTCTGCGCCACCGAGAACGAAGGGACCGTCACCGTCCATGCCGGCGGCGTCTATGCCACCACGCAGGGGAACCTAAGCGTAAACCGCGGCGTCGTTTCGATCGAGGACGGGGCACGCATGATCTCCCGCTTCGGCAGCACCGTTGAGAACGCGGCGGGCGGCACGATCCTGCTGGACGGCGATTTCTACTGCGGCTGCGCCGGGGAGGAGTTGTGGTTCCGCAACGGCGGTACGGTGACGGGGCAGGGCCGCGTCATCCTCTATGCAGCGGATATGGAGGTCATGCCCACGGACCTGGACGTGATGCTTGCCCGCATGATGGACGCCCTGGGCCAGGAGACCCGCTTCGAGGACTGGGACGACGTCGGCATTTACCGCCTGCTCACGGTCTCCGACGCGGAGGGGCTGCGCCAGGCCGCCATGGAGGAGCGCACGATCAAGGGCGAGCCCGTGGAGGGCAATATGGACACCCTTATCGAGCTGGAGGAAGAGACGCAGCTCGAGCTGAGTGAGAGGATCGGCGGCATGGTGACGATCATCGTGCCGGAGAGTGCCTCTCTCGTCATCCAAAACGAGGGCAATCTGACGGCAGGTATCGAGAATCACGGCGAGATCACGGTGGAGGCGGGCGGCGTCCTTGCCACCGTCATGGGCGGCCCCATCCTCAACCGGGGCGGCATCGAGATCAAGCCAGGCGCAGAGCTGCGCAGTCAGATGGGCCAGGCCGTGGTGAACGAGGGCGAGCTGGTGCTGGACGGCACCTTCTTCTGCGGCAGCTTTGACATCGGCGGGAATAACGCGCTTTGGTTTGAAAACAATGAGGAGGCCGGCGGGGAGCTCCACGGCTCCGGCTTCGCCGTCGTCTACGTGGCGGGCACGGACCGGGAGGAGCCCAGCGAGGTCATAGACGAGATGTGCACCCGCATGCGCGGCATCCTCGGCATCAAGCCCATCCATGTCTTTGCACAGGCCACGAACGAGCGGGAGCTCGTCGCCCTCAACGCATCGACCAATGAGGCCATCCGGGGCGTATACCTCGGCACAACGGACGGGCCCGACCCGGAGGGCTTCGCCATGCTCCGTCTGTCGCAGAACCTGACCATGAAGAAGGCCCTTTGGATCGGCGCGAATACGGATCTGGTGCTGGATAACGGGGCCACGCTGAGTCTGGACGCCCTCAGCCCCATCGACGACGGGAAGACCGCCCCCGTGAAGAGCAACCTGCTCATGAGCTGGATGGGCCGCATCGTGACCGAGGCCGCGGGCGCGCCCGATCCCGAGGCCCCGGCGGGCGGCACCCTCCTCGTGGGCGGCGTGAAGGTCCTCAGCGGCACGGCGGAGGACGCCCTGCTGCGCCCCACCCGGGACATCGCCTATCTCGTCGCCCCCTATTATCTTGGGCCGGACGCTTTTCCCGCCCAGCCCGAGTGGCTCTATGTCAGCGAGGGCGCGGCGGCGGAGCTGGGGACCGGCGAGCTGCCCCGGGTGACGGACCTTGTGGGCGAGAGCCGTCAGCTCAGTCTGATCGTGGGCGAATTTGCGGAGCTGAGCGTGCGGGGCAGGGCCGCGGCGGGCTACGTGGAGCTGCGGGGCCCCGTGACGCTTGAGGAGGGCGCTTCACTCACGGCCTGGGACGTGTTCTACTACAATGAGGCCCTCGTATCGGGTGGCGCGATCACCGTGGAGAACGACGAAACGTATGAGTGCCGCTTCGATCTGGATCTTCACGATTTCCAGAGCTGGAGCAACGGCGTCTGGCACTATCCGACGGACCGGGACGGACGCGTTTACTTTGAGGAAAACGGCGTCCCCTTCGCGCCCACCAGGGAGGGTTACGTCTTTGAGGGCTGGGAGATCGGCTCCGGCTGGGGCGTCCCGGGGGATCAGCTTACCGCCTTTGCCGTGCAGGAGGATGCGGAGGGTCACTTCGTGCCGAAGCCCACGGCGTTCCCCATCATCGTCCGGGCCAGATGGCGGTGGGTGGGCGGCCCCATCCCGGGAGACGTGAACGGGGACGGCAGAGCGGAGCTTCTGGACGCGCAGCTGCTCTTCGCTTTCTCTTCCGGCCAGCCCCTCCAGGCCGAGGAGGAGGGTCTGGACCTGAATGCGGACGGACATGTCAACAGCAGGGACGCGCTCCTGCTCCTTCGGCGGCTTGCCGCAGGCTGAAAAGAACGAAAAGGGCGGGCAGCTCGCAAGAGCTGCCCGCTTCCCTTACGCTTGCGCCTAAGCCCGTCCGCGCTCAATCCTCCTCGGGGTAGAAGTACACGTCGCCCTGCTCGTCCACCTCAAAGAGGACGAAATCGGTGAGGTAATAATCCCCGAAAATATCGTCGATGCAGAAGGCGTAGAGGTACAGGCCGGTTTCCATCACGTCGTAATAAATCTCGGGCTCGCCCTCCACGACGTATTCCCAGCCGACGTATTCGCCCTCCTCCCAGGTATCCACGTTGTAGGAATAGTAGCGGGGGATGATCACGTCGCCCTCCTGGAGCTTGATGATCTCCCGGTCCGCCGCGCCGTTTTCGTCGATGCCGTTCCAGGCCCCCTCGATGGTCATGGTCTGCTCCTCAAAGTTCAGCCGCAGGCGCAGGTTGGTGTCCACGCCGTTGAGGGTAACGGGGGAGGTGTAGATGATGGAATCCTCCGTGGTCTCCACGATGTAGGTGGCCAGATTCTGCCCGTCGGGGAGGGAGAGCCACCAGCCGTCAAAGTCGTCGCAGAAGAAGCCGTATTCCCAATCGGAGTCGATGTCGTAGGTCTCGCCCAGCTCGATCACGTCCTCCCCGTCGTAGGAGAGCTCATAGACCATGCCGTACACGTCGGCGGCATAGTACCAGCCGTCCTCATCCAGCACGAACCAATAGTCGCCCTCGTCGTCCAGGATGGGCTCCACCTCGAAGGTAATAAGAGGGCTCTCGCCCGTGACCTCAAAGCTATCGTAATAGCCCCAGTAGGACTCGTCGATCTCCGTATCCCAGGACCAGGTGTCGTCCTCATCGTACCACTGGTCGTCGGAGTAATCCTCCGTTTCGCCGCCGTTGACGCCGCCCTGGCTCTGCCGGTCCACGAAGGAGAGGTAGTAGGGGCTTACGCAAACCTCCCCGAAGGTGGCCAGCTCCCCGGAGCCCTGCACGCAGAGGGGATAGTAGACGGAGAGCCCCGAGGCCCCGCTGTGGACGGGGCCGCTGACCTTATAGACCACGGCGTCCTCCAGGGCCTGCTCCAGGGCCGCGGCGTCGCTGCCCACGTCCGCGCAGGCGGAGACGATGCCGCCCAGGTCCACCATGTTGGTGTAGCCCTCGGTCTTGTTGTTGCCGCCGAAGTTCTTGGCCCCCTCGATGCCGCGCAGTACGTTGGCCCGCACGGTCTCATCCTCCGTGGCGGAGTAGAGGGCAAAGGAAAAATCGTTGAAGGCCAGCAGCAGGTCGTCCAGCCTGGAAAGGTCTACCACGGAAAGGGTGGTCAGATCGTCGTCCTCCACGGCCTGGCAGGCGGTGAGGAAGCTGTCACAGGCCACGCGGCTTACGTCCAGGGCGTCGGCCCCGGGATAGCGGGCCAGGTAGTCCCCGATGGCGGTGTAGTCCCAGCCGGAGCCGGGCTCCGTCTCCTGGGAGGCCACCATGTATTGGGCGTAGGAGGCCAGCACGTTGGCCGCCTCCAGGGTGCCCATCAGGCAGGCGTCGAAGCCGAAAAAGTCGAATTTCTGGGTCATGCCGCTGAAGACCCGCAGCAGGGCCGCGTCCAGCTCCCGCAGGGAGATGGAGTCGTAGCCGTAGCGCTCGTCGAAGCAGACACCGCTGAGGCTGCCGCCGCCGTGGTCCCATACGATCACGCCCATATGCTCGGAGGCGTAGTTTTCAACGCCCCATTCCAGGAACTCCGCCAGGGTGTCCCCGTCGCCCATGTTGGCGTAGGGCACCTGGTCAACCAGCTCGATCTCCCCGTCCTGCACCAGGAAGCGCTGGTCGTAATCGCTGTCCACCATGTAGTTGTCCCAATAATAGGCCCCGCCGGTCTCCACCACGTAGCGGTAGTCCCCGCCGTCCGCGGCGATCATTTCCAGCAGATCCCCGGAGGCCATGCCGCAGTCGGATTCCAGGTCCGTGCCGCAGAGGTAGACGAAAATGGTCCAGACACCCCGGTCCCCCATGGGCTTGATCTCGTCGTGGCTGGGGCGCTGCACGGTCATTTCCCCGGTCGTCCGGTCAACGATGAGATTCAGCTTCCCGGCGCTTTCCCCCTCCTGGGCGGAGGGCCCCTTGTCCCGGGGCTCCACGCTGGCCAGAATGGCCAGCACGTCCCGGTCCTCCAGGCTGATTTCGCCCTGGGAAGCGCTGAGGAAGACGTTGGCCTGGTACTGGATCACCTCGCCCTCCGTCCAGAGGACCGCCAGGGGAGCGCCCAGGCTCGTGGCGGTAAAGCCCTTCCAGGTCAGGCCGTCCAGGGTCAGCGGTTCCAGGTCCTCTCCGTCGTCATACCAATCCTTTTCCGGGGTCCAGAGGATGCTGTCCTCCCCGTGAAAGTCCAGCTGGATATAGGGGTGGGTGAAAAGGTCCAGGTCCGAGCTGCCGCCCTTGATAAGGCGGATGCTGTTGGGATCGATGGCCCCCTCCTCATCGGCCCAGATATCGGGCACGGCCGAGGCCGTCCAGCCCTCGGGCACGAAGACGGAGAAGCTGCCGGTGTCGTACAGCGTTCCCGCCGGGGCCGCGTCGTCAGCGCCGCCCGCCTCGCCGCCTGGGGTGGTTTCGCCGCCCGAAGCGCCGCCGGAGGGCAGGTCCGTTTGCTGACTGTTCCCGGGGGCGGGGGTTGTCTCGATGGGCCCCTCTTGCTTGGGAGCGACCTTGCCTGTACAGGCCGCGCAGGAGAGCAGCGGCGCGGCCGCAAGGAGCAGCGCACGCGTTTGTGTCCTGCGGACTCCTCCGTTTGAGGTTTTACGCTATCATCATAACATGTTTTGACGGAAATGTCATCCGCCAAAAGAAGAAAGCCCCGGCGAGTTTTTGGCTCGCCGGGGCTGTTTCATATCCTTGCGCTGTGGCGCGCCGCCCTTAGAACTGCTGCTCCAGGCGCTGGATGTAGTGCGCCTGGTCGGGCAGGGACATGTGGGTGAAGTAGGCGGAGAAGCCCGCGATACGGACGATGAGATCCTGGTAATCCTCGGGATGCTTCTGGGCCTCCCGCATCACCTTGGTATCCGCCACGGTGAAGTGGAACTGGAGGCCGCCGAAGCGGAAGTAGGCGGAGATCAGGTCCCGCACCTTGGCAATGGCGTCGTCGCCCTTCACGGAGTTGGCGTCGAAGCGGACATTGATGGCGCCGCCGCAGCGCAGCTTGTACCAGGGCATCTTCGCCACGCTCTTGACATAGGCTAGAGGTCCGTTCTTGGCGCAGTCCTGCCGCGGATCGGAGGAGATGGAGAGGGCCTCGCCGGTCTTGCGTCCGTCGGGAGTGGCCCACTGGCCCATGCCGCCCCAGACCCAGTAGAGGTCCAGCGCGCCGCAGTTGTTGGTGCCGCCGTTGACGCCGGGGCGGGAGTTGTAATAGTCCGCCCAAAGGTTGGTAAACCAGCGTACCATGTCGTCGGCCTCGTCGTCGTCGTTGCCGTAGTGGGGCAGGCCGTTGAGGATGCGCTGACGCAGCAGCTCCTGACCCTCCCAGTTGTTCTTCAGAGCGTCGTAGAGCTCCTTCGTCGTGAGGGTCTTATCCTCGAAGCAGAGCTTTTTGATGGTGGTGAGGGAGTCGGCGATGGTGGCCACGGCGTTGAACATGCTGCCCATGCCGTTGTAGGTGGCGCCGCCCCAGGTCACGTCGCGGCCGGTCTCCAGGCAGCCCTCGGTCATCATGGAGGCGGAGAGGACGGGCCAGGCGGTGGCGAAGGTGAGGGCAGCAAAGTGGTAGGTGCGGGCCATCTTGTCGATGTAATACTTGGCCTGGCGCTCAAACTCGGCCTGCAGCTCCTCAAAGCTCTCGTACTCATAGAGCTTCTTGCAGGGCAGGTCGCCCTGTCGCCCGCTCATGGGGTCCACGTTGCCGTGGATGACGTACTGCAGGATCGTGATGGGCCCGCAGCCCGCGCCGAAGCTGCCGCAGTTGGCGGCCATGGACCACTCCTTGCCGCTGATGGCAGGCTCCACGCAGCCGAACACGGCGTAGCGCCGGGCGTCCTCAATGGGCACGCCCCGGTCCAGCATGGCCCGGATGACCACGTCGTCGTTATTGAACTGAGGCATACCGCCGGAGGTAATGGAGCAGGCAATGGCAATGGCCCAGATGCGGTCCGGCGTGAACTGGTTGATGCGCAGGGCCAGGCTGGGCTCCGCCACCTTCAGGCGCAGGTAGGCCAGGAGGATCATTTCCGTGGCGATGTTGTAGTCGCCGCCGGAGCCGTCCGCCTTCATGCCGCCGATGGTGATGAGGCTGCCCGCGGCGATGTTCTGCATGCCGCCCTGGAGATCGAAGAAGCACTTGCCGTTCTTGTGGGCCTCAATAAGCTGGTCGTTGCTGGGCTTGGGGAACATGATGATCTGGTCGCCGATGTGCAGCAGGAAAGCGTCGAAAAGCTCCTGGGCCTGGTCCCGGGTCAGCTTGCCCTCGGCAATGTCCTTTTCGGCGAGGGGGCCCAGGAAGCTGTCGATGAGGCCGGGGCTGTCCGCCCAGTGGGTGCCGTCCGCGATCAGCAGATATTGATAGAAGAAGAGGCTCTGGATGCCCTCCCAGAGGTCCCGGGCGGGATGCTCCACGATCCAGTCGCAGCTGTCGGCCATTTTCAGCAGCTCGGCCTTGCGGGCGGGATCGGCGGTCTCCGCCGCCTTCTGGCGGCAGCCCTCGGCGTAGCGCTTGCTCATGAGGATCATGCCGTCGCAGACCTTGATGTAGGCCTTGTAGAAGAGCTCGCTGCGCACGTTTTCAAAGGTGGTGTGGGCCTGGATCTCCGCCAGCTTCTCCTGGGCGATGCGGCGGCACTCGCCGAAGCCCACGGTGACGGCCCGCTCATAGTTGGGGTTGAAGTGGCCGGGATAGGTGCCGTACATGGAGCCGGGCATGGCCTTTGCCCGCTCGGCAAACTCCTCGGGGAAGATGCCCAGGGCCGTGGCGGCAATGTCGTTGTCCTCCCAGTAGTCGGCGGCCTCTAAGATCCACTGACGGTCCTCGTCGGAGACCCAGATGCTGCCCGGCACCTGCCAGGCGGCGCGGAAGCGCTCGTCGGTGTCGCCAAAGCAGCCGCGGATCCAGTTGCGGGGGGTCTGCTCCACGTCAAAGTGGACGGTGCGGCAGTGAGGTCCGCCGTCCCCCAGGAAGATATCGTCGTCGTCGATATTGATTTCCCGGGTGGTAAGCCAGGTGTAGAGGAAGCCGGCCCGCTTGAGGATGGGATACTCGTTCTTGTGGGTTTTGTAGTACTCGGTGATGATGCGGTTGCGCTCAAAGTCCAGATGCAGGTCGTGGTTGATGCGTTTCCGCTTCTCCTTCAGACCCGCCACGCGCAGGGAAATGGGATAGTTGAAATCTTCCTTGACCATGGTGTACTCCTTCCCGCGGCAGCGCCGCGATCTATCTTTATTTTCTCGTTATCAATGAATCTGCGCCGGGAGGCCCATGCCCTGAAACAGCTCCAGCGCCTGCTGCATGAAGTCCTCCGAGGGGAGCTCCACGTTGGTGAGCCGGTATTTCCAGCCCAGCCGCTCATATTTGCCGCGCCCGGCCTTGTGATAGGGCAGCAGCTGCACCAGCTTCACCGCGTCCCCCAGCTCCAGGCAAAATTCCGCCGTGGCCCGCAGGTTTTCAACCGAATCGTTCAGCTTGGGGATGATGGGGAAGCGAATCTGCAGGGCCCCGCCGTGGGCGGCCAGGAAGCGGGCGTTTTCCAAGATCAGCTCGTTGGGGACCCCGGTGAGCTTTTCGTGATGCCTCGTGTCCATGTGCTTGAGGTCGTACAGATACAGGTCCACGTAGGGCATGATCTTTTCAAACTGGGCCGTGGGGGCAAAGCCCGTAGTGTCCAGGCAGATGTGGATGCCCTTGTCCTTCAGCCGCTTCAAAAGGTTGTAGGTGAAATCGAACTGAGCCATGGCCTCGCCGCCGGAGACGGTGACGCCCCCGCCGTTCTCGAAAAAGCCCACGTCCTTCATGAGGCGGTCGTAGACCTCGTCCACCGTGGTCTCCCAGCCGGAGACGTAGAGGGCCTTGGTTACGCAGACCTCGGCGCATTTGAGGCAGTCGGTGCATTTGGCCCGGTCAATGTTCACCTTGCGCACCAGCTCCTCGGTGCCCGTGCGCTTGGTGGGCTCCGCCACGGAGAGGGCCCCCTCGGGGCAGGCGTTCACGCAGGCGTTCTGGCACAGCTCCGTGCCGATGCATTTCAGATCCAGCCAGCCAAGCTGAAAGCGGTGCTGCTGGGATTCGGGGCTGTGGCACCAGAGGCAGCGCAGGGGGCAGCCTTTGGTGTAAACGGTGGTGCGGATGCCCGGCCCGTCGTGGACCGCGTAGCCCTGTATATCATAGATGTGTCCGCGGACGTTTTCGTATTCCAAGGGACTAACCTCTTTTCTGCCCTGTGGGACAATTTGGTAAACGCATAACATATATAGTATACTATGTTTTGTATCCATACGCAAGAGGATTTGTGCAAAAAAACGGCAGTCCCCCGAAAAACAGAGGACTGCCCTATATGCTTTGCCTATCAGGGCGTGACGAGGCAGGGGAAAAGGCCCCCCTCCAGGCCGTCGAAGGAGCGGGGCGCCAGGTCCACGGACAGGGCCTCCCAGCTTTCCCGGGACAGGAGCAGCAGATCGTAGCCGCTCGACCCGGTCAGCGCCAGCGCCTCCCCGTCGGACAGGGCCGTTACCTCCACCGTGTAGCCGATGGTGGCCTCGAAAACGGGCAGGGCGTAGTCCAGAAGCCCCGTTTGAACGACGGCCTCCGCGGCGCCCAGCAGGATCGTCTGATCCTCCGGGGCATAGGCGATCTCCCCGGTGTAAAGCGGGGCGTCCCCATAGGGCAGCAGGCGGTTTGCCTCCGGCTGCCTTTCGTTGTACAGCGCCGCCAGCTCTCGCCCGTAATCGGAGAGCAGCCATTTGGCAAGGGCCTCGGCTCCCGGGGCGTTGCTTCCGTTTCCGGGGGCCAGCAGGCAGTAAACGGCGCCGCTTTCCTCCGGGATCAGGTCCCCGGGGCTGGCGGGACGCACGATCAGATCGGCAGGTGCAGCGGTGGAGGCGGCGTTCCGCCCGCCGCAGGCGGAGAGCAGACAGAGAAGAAGCAAAAGGAGGGGAAGCAGGCTCTTTTTCATGGCGATACCTCAGCTTGTGTGTTGGTGTGCTTTCGGCTTTATTGTACTCCATCGGGCGGCGGAGGGCAAGAGGGAAAAGCAAAGTCCGCTGCCCGGCGCCGTCCGCGCTATTGAAAATAAACGCACGGCGTGGTACAATATAATATGGAGCGATATAAAAAGCTGATTCTTCCCGGAAAGGATGTAAGCATACACATGGACAAGCCTGTTTTCACCGAAAAAACGCTGGAATCGACGCCCATCTGGGCGGGCAAGGTGGTGAAGCTCCGCCGGGATACGGTGGAGCTTGTGAACGGCGGCACCTCCTTCCGGGAGGTGGTGGCCCACGCGGGGGGCGTGGTGATTCTGCCCGTGGACGGGGAGGGCCGCGCCTGGCTGGTGCGGCAGTACCGCTACCCCGTGGAGCGGGAGCTGCTGGAGATCCCCGCCGGGAAGCTGGAGCCGGGGGAGGAGCCCGGGGCGGGCGCCCGGCGGGAGCTGAAGGAGGAAACGGGCCTCACGGCGGGGCGGCTGATCCCCTTCGGCTATGAGTACCCCTCCCCGGGCTTCTGTGACGAAAAGCTCTGGCTCTACCTGGCTCTGGACCTGGAGCAGGGGGAGGCCTGCCCGGATGAGGATGAGTTTCTGGCCGTGGAGCGCCTGCCCCTGGAGGAGCTGACGGAGCGGGCCCTGCGGGGCGAGCTGCCCGACGGCAAGAGCCTGGCGCTGCTGTTCCTGGCCAGGGAATATCTGAAACGGGAGAAGAAATGAATACCCCGGGAATGAGGCTTTGAAGCATCCCCGGCGGGAGCCGGAGAAATACCGGGACCTGGTGGTGCGTATCGCGGGCTATCCCGTTTATTACATCGAGCTCTCCACGGACTGCCAGAACGACGTGATCAGCCGCAACGAAAATATGCTGTAAAGGGAGGATGACGGACATGAAGATAAGGCGTTTTCTGCTCTCGGCTCTCTGCCTCTGCCTCCTGGCGGGGCTGCTGTGCCTTCCGGCCCTGGCGGCGGAGGAGCTTGCCTCCGGCGAGTGCGGGGCCTACCCCTTCTACGTGGGCTGGAGCCTGGACGACGAGGGGACTCTGACTCTCCGCGGCAAGGGAGAAATGCTGGATTATGCGGGCGCCGAGGAAAAGCCCGGCTGGAAGACCTGCGGGCTGCCCGTACAGCGCCTGGTGGTCAATTTCGGCGTCATGACCATCGGCTCTGAGGCCTTTTCCGATATGGACGGGCTCACGGAGATCAGCCTGCCCGATGAGATGGAACGGATCGGGGACCGGGCTTTCGCCGGCTGCGGCGGAATTACGGAGATTTCCCTGCCCGGTAGCCTGCAGGAGATCGGCCCCGAGGCCTTCGCGGACTGCGAGAGTCTGACGGATATTTATTACGGCGGCACGGTGGAGGACTGGCTCGCCTACGGCGTCCGGGTCAACGCCCTGCTGCACTTTACGGGCGGCGGGACCCTCCGCGTCGGCGTCCTCGGGGACGGGCTGCAGTGGCGGCTGGACGAGGCGGGCAAGCTGACGGTCTGGGGTAAGGGCCCCGTGCCGGACTTTACCTGGGACGTTCCCGCCCCCTGGCAGAGCCTGAACGTCACGTCGGCGGTGCTGGAGGAGGGCGTCACGGCCCTGGGGGACTATGCCTTCGCCGCCTGCTGGAACCTGAAAACGGCGCAGCTCCCCGAAAGCCTGGTGCGGATCGGGGACCGCGCCTTTGCGGATTGCGCCGCCCTGGAGCGGCTGACGGTGCCCAACAGCGTGGCGGGCATCGGGCCCGACGCCTTCTCCGGCTGCCGGGTCCCCATGGAGATCAACTTTAACGGCACATCCCTGGATTGGGTCGCCCTGGGGGCCCGGGCGGAGGTGCGCCTCTATGACGTGACCGGGGCTTCCGTCTACCTGGGTTATCTCAGCGACACGGTGCTGTGGCGGCTGGAGGGTGGTGGAGAGCTGCACGTCTGGGGCGAGGGTCCCATGCCGGATTACGGCGGCGGCTCCGTGCCGCCCTGGAAAGAATACTCCGTCCGTAACGTTTACATTGAGGAAAACGTGACGGCGGTGGGAGCCTATGCCTTTTGCGGAAATGAAGAGCTGCGCAGCCTCGTGCTCCGGGGAAGCGTGCGCAGCGTCGGGGACTATGCCTGCTATGGCTGTGTCAGCCTGAGCAATTTGATGATTTCCTCCGGGCTGGAGCGCATCGGGGACTATGCCTTCTACGGCTGCGCCGTGGGGCAGATCATGCTGCCCACGACCGTCCGGGAGATCGGCCCCTCCGCCTTTCTGGACTGCGCAAAGCTGACGGACATTTACTTCCCCTCCACCCTGGAGGCCTGGACCGCCATCGGCTACCGCACGGACTGCCGGGTGCATCTGGTGGGGGGCGAGACCTTGTACGTGAGCTTTCTGAGCGATACGGTCCTCTGGAAGCTGGACGAGGCAGGCACGCTGACCGTCTGGGGCGACGGTGCCATGCCCGATGAGAGCGCCGACGCCGGGGCCCCTTGGGCCGGCCATACCGTGACGACGGCGGTGATTGCCGAGGGCGTCACGACCGTGGGCGGCAACGCCTTTTTCGGGAACGCCGTTCTCGAAAGCGTGACGCTGCCCGAGAGCCTGGAGAGCATCGGGGAATACGCCTTCAACGGCTGCGCGGCCCTTACGGAGCTGCGGATCCCAGCCGGGGTGCGGCGCATCGAAAAATACGCCTTCGCCGAGTGCCTGGGGCTGAGGAGCCTGGTCTTTGGAACGGCGGCGGCCCCCGCCGCCCGCCGCCCAAGCGCGGGGCTGCTTTCCTCCGGGATCCCCGAGGGGACGACGAGTATCGGGGACTTTGCCTTTTACCGCTGCGTGGAGCTCACCGACGTGACGATCCCCGGGGCGGTGGAGAGCATCGGCACCGGGGCCTTCCGCAACTGCGCCGCGCTGGCGGATGTGAGCATGTCCGAGGGGCTGAAAAACATCGGCAGCCTGGCCTTCAGCGGCTGCGCCATGAAAAAGGTGACGCTCCCCGCCACCGTGCAGAAGATTGGGGACTACGCCTTTGCCCTGGGCAATCTGCGCTGCACCTTCCTGGGGCCCTGCCCCGCCATGGACGCCCGGGTCTTTCAATCGGAAAACGGCGTCGTCATCGCCGTGTACCCCCATGGGGAGAGCTCCTGGAGCGCGGAGAGCCGCCTGGACTACGGCGCGGTCCGTACCATCTGGCTGGCGGACGACTGGGCCGCCGGGGTCGCGGACAGGCCCCGGGAGGCTTCGGAGGAGCCCGAGCCCAGCAAGAGCAGCAACGACAACGGGCAGACGGGCCTCTCCTACGCCGCCTCCCCGATGAACGCCTATCTTGCGGCCAACGGGGAGGGCTTCACCCGGGTGGAGCACCTCAGCGTCTACGCCCAGGGGGAGACCCGGGAGCTGGTCTGCGTGGAGGAGTACGACAGCCAGGCGCGGCTGAACTGGAAAAAGACCCTGCCCTGCGAGCTTCCCCTCTGGGGCGGCTTCTACGCAGGCCGGGACTTCAATTTCCTGGTCTTCGGCCGGGAAAACCCCGGGGAGAGCGACGCGGTTGAGGTCCTGCGCCTCGTTCGCTATACGAAAAACTGGCACCGGCTGGACGCCGTGAGCCTCTACGGGGCCAATACGACGGTGCCCTTCCGGTCCGGCTCCCTGCGCATGGCCCAGGCGGGGGACTTCCTCTATCTCCATAGCTGCCACCAGATGTACAGCTCGGAGGACGGCCGACAGCACCAGGCCAACATGAGCCTCTGCGTCTTTATCCCCACCATGGAGCTGGCCCGGGAGTACGACCTGGTACAGAGCAACGGCGGGGAATACGCCTCCCATTCCTTCAATCAGTTCGTGCTGGCGGACGGCGACACCCTCGTGAAGCTGGACCATGGAGACGCCTATCCCCGGGCGCTGGTCCTCTGGCGCGGGCAGGAGGCGGCCTCCTCCGGCTATATGCGGACCGAGAGCGTGGAGCTCCTGCACTTTGGCGGGGCCTCCGGAGACAATTACACCGGCCTTGCTCTGGGCGGCTTCGAGGCCTCGGAAAGCAGCTACCTGGCCGCCGGAAAGTCCATTGACCAGAGCAATTTCAGCGCGAGCAAGCAGTATAACATCTTTGTGGCGGCGCTGGATAAAGAGAGCTTTGCCGAGCCGGTCTTCCACTGGTTTACCACCTATGCCGAGGGCGCGGAGGTCCACCTTTCCACGCCTCAGCTCGTGAAGCTTTCGGACAAGTCCTTCCTCCTGCTCTGGACGGTGGGGCGCCCCCTCAACGCCTGGATGCAGGATTATGATGAGCTGCACTATGTCTTTCTGAATCACCGGGGCGAGGCCGTGAGCGAGGAATATGTCACCGCGGGCCGCCTTTCGGACTGCGCCCCCATCCTGGCGGGCGGCAAGGTCCTGTGGTATGTGACGAAGAATTCGGCGCCCACCTTCTTTGTGCTGGACCCCCTGGAGCCGGGCAATCTGCGTACGCTTGAGGCCCGGGCCGGGGCCCCTGCCGCCCCCCGCTGGGATCTGGACGG
>CAMVOG010000034.1 GCA_947169005.1 uncultured Clostridia bacterium
GGCGATGACGTGAAGCTTTCCGGCAATATTGTTGCGGGCTCTTCAGATTTAAATCTTGTGGTTCCTGCTGATAAGGATGTCATCCTGGATCTTGCAGGATATAAGATCGACAGAAATCCGAATGTGGTGGATAATTACGGTATGGCGATTTATCTATACGGAGGTTTGACTATTATTGATACAGTGGGTGGCGGCACGATCACCGGAGGCAAATCCCTCTCGGCAGGAGGCGCAATCCATGTAAGTACTGGCAATCTGACCATGAAAGGCGGTACGATCTCCGGCAACACTGCAACGAGGGGAGCAGGAGTCTACGTATATCGTGGAACCTTCACTATGGAGGGCGGCAATATCAATGATAATTCCGGGCAAGGTGGGGCCGGTGTATTTGTTGATGAAGGCACATTCATCATGAAGGGCGGTAAGATCAGTGATAATTCCGCGGCAAAATTCGGGGCCGGTGTATATATTTATAAAGGCACATTTAATATGAGCGGATCATCCGAGATCAGCGGGAATATAACCAGTGCTTCCGAAGAAGCGGGAGGCTATGGCGGAGGGGTTTATCTTTGGAATCCGGTGTTGTTCGCCATGGATGGCGGCAAGATCATTGATAACGAGACAAGTGCCGACGGCGGCGGTGTTTACATCATAGGTGGACCGATGCCTCACATGAAGGGCAATGTCAGGATTACCGGAAACAAGGGCGGCGGCGCTGACAGCAACCTGTTTATTCCGGAACATTGTTATGTCATTTTGGATGGCGAGCTGACAGGCGGCGCTTCTTCGATCGGGGTCACGACAAAAATTCTGCCTTCCGACGATTCTCCGGTGTCTTTTGCAACAGCTTCTGATCCCTCAACATCCCCATGGCTGGAAACTGACGCTTTTACATCGGATAAATCGCGGTATGTGGTCGAGAGAACAGATAGCGGCCCCCTTGCTCTCTTCTTGACCAAATTTACGATCACCTTCGATCCCAACGGCGGAAGTGCTTCGGAAACAAACGCAACAACAGGCACGGACGGCAAGCTTGCAAGCCTGCCAACAGCAACCCGTGACGGATATAGCTTTATGGGCTGGTTTACTTCGCCAAACGACGGCAGCAAAAATCAACCGAAACCGTGTTTACCGAAAATACAACGGTTTATGCCCATTGGCAAATCAATCTTGTGGACTTCGCCGAGCTCGAAACGGAGCTGACCTTCGGAAAGGAATTCCCCAATAAGTTCGGCGTTACGGCCCCGGACAGCCACTGTAAAAATACCATCTATTACTGGGAAGACCCCTGGGGCAACGTGGCCAGCGGTATACCCGAGGAGGGGAGATATTACTGGCTGAACGTATACATTGAGGCGGACGAGGGCTATACCTTCGGCCCGGTCGGCACAAAGGTGCCCGTCTACCGAAACGGAGAGAAACTTGGCGACGGGGAGGTCGTCTCCGCTTACGGGCGCGACGAGATCCTGCACCTTCAACTGCGGCGCACGGGCCCGCACCCGGTTGCCATCACCCGCGTGGATTTCTCTTCTCTGACCACGACGCTGGCATCCGGCTCCCCGGAGACGCCCACCGCCGTTTTGGCCCCCAACAGCCATTGCGGCATCATCTACCTGGGCAAATGGCTGGAGCGCGTCAGCGGGGGTTATTACACCGGCACCGCCGGGCAGGGAATGACCTATTATTACAACCTGGAATTTGAGCCGGACACGGGCTATACCTTCGGCGAGGCGGGGACCAAGATCCCCGTATATCTGAACGGAACGAAGCTCGGCGACGCTGAGGTGGAGAAGCGGGGCAGCACTGTCAAGCTGTACTTTACGGTCAGCTACACAGTCCCCATCACGGGCCTGCCCATCAACGAGACAATCTTCCCCGACTCCTGGTTTCAGGATTACATCAAGGAATATATCGACACGGAGGCGGACGGTTATCTCACGGACGCCGAGCGGCTGGCCGTCACGGAGATCGACATCGATAACTGCGATAATCAGAGCTACTATTGGATGATCGGCTCCCTGGAGGGGATTCACTACTTCCCCAATCTGGAGATACTGTACTGCGGCAGCGGCCTGAAAACCCTCGATCTGAGCCAGAACACGAAGCTCAAGGAGGTTTATCTGAACAACAACGACGCGGGCGGCGATCTGACAAGTCTGAACCTCAAGGGCTGCACCCAGCTTGAAACCCTGTCCCTGTTCGACAATCAGGTGACGTACCTGGACCTGACCACCAACACGAAGCTCAAAGAGCTCGACGTGGACGGGAACAAGCTCACGAGCCTGGATCTGAGCAAGAACACCCTGCTGGAAAGCCTGTATATTGGCGGCAACGCAGAGTTGATCTCCCTGGACCTCAGCAAGAACAAGGAGCTGCGCAGCCTGGCGATCAACAACACGGGAATCAAGAGCATCGACCTCTTTGCCCTGTCCAAGCTGGACTATTTCCGCTGCGACCACTGCGGCATGACGACGCTGGACCTGACGAAAAACCCCGCGCTGACCCGGCTGGATTGCAGCTATAACGGGCTGACGCGCCTTGACGTGACGCATAACCCGAAGCTGACCTTTATCGACTGCCGCTATAACGCGCTGACGAGCCTTGATATCAGCGGCTGCCCGGCTCTGGATCGGCTGAACTGCGTCGCCAATAAGCTGACGGCGCTGAATCTGAGCCAAAACGCGGCGCTGAGCCAGCTTTCCTGCTATGGGAACGACATAAAGGCCCTGGACATTGCCTCCTGCCCGAAGCTCATGGGCGCCTATACCGGGAGCTACCACCCCGAGCGCAGCGAGGAGATCAACGGGAAGACGGTGACGTATATCTTCTACTCCGCCTCCGGCGGCGTGCTGGCGGTGGAGAAGGGCGTCAAGGTCGTCACCGCGCCGATCGTCGGGGATCTGAATCGGAACGGTCTGCTTGACCCCGGTGACGCGGCCCTGTATTTCCGCTATGCCTCCGGCGATACCGCCGCCGTGAGCACCCCGGTCCCGGACCTGACCGGTGACGGCAAGCGCACCACCCGCGACGCGCTGCTCCTCTTCCGCAAGGCTGCGGCGTAGGGCAGTCAGAACAACACTCCGCATAAAAAGAAAAGGAGAATAGAAAACACTATGATCGGCATTATCGCGGCCATGAAGGAAGAGCTGGAAAGCCTGCTGCCCTTGATGACGGAGGTTTCCAAAACCACCCTCAGCGGCGTGGAATACGTGGAGGGAACGCTGGAGGGCCGCCGTGTGGTGGCCGCCGTCTGCGGCGTGGGCAAGGTCTTTGCCGCCGTTTGCGCCCAGACCATGATCCTCCGCTGGGCCCCGGAGCGCATCGTAAACCTGGGCGTCGCCGGGACCATGTGCCATGAGCTGGGGGTCCTGGACGCGGCGGTATCCGAGGGGGTCCTGCAATACGATATGGATACCTCCGCCGTGGGGGACCCGGTAGGCCTCCTCTCCGGCATCAATATCATCACCCTCCCGGCAGATGAAAAAATGGCCGCCCTGCTGGCGGACTGCGTGGAAAAGCGGGGCGGCAAGGCCCTGCGGGGCGTGATCGCCTCCGGGGACCGCTTCGTGGCCGGGGCCGAGGAGAAGGAGCGCATCCGCGCCCATTTTCCGGAGGTCATCGCCGTGGAAATGGAGGGCGGCGGCATCGGCCAGGTCTGCTATATCAACAAGGTGCCCTTTGTTCTGCTGCGCAGCATTTCCGATGGGGACGGCGGCAGCATGGACTATTTCCAGTTCAAGCTCCAGGCCTGTGAAAACTCCATCGCCATCCTGCGGGATTTCCTGCGCCGGGCGGGAGAGCTGTAAATTACCCAACTTTTATTCAATTTCGATGCAAAAAAGATGCAGGGCCCGTGGAGAATGGGGGCGTTCAAACGAAAGGAGATGCTCTCATGTCCCATTCACGGACCCTGCTTCGTATTCTGCTGCCCGCCGCGCTGCTGCTGATCCTGGCGGCGGTGTTCGTGCTTTGGCGGCTGGGCTTTTTCCCCGGCCCGACCTATGACAACGCTCATTTCGGCATTGAGACCTACCACAGTGCCCTGGACGCGGACGGGGACGGGCTGGACGACCAGGCGGATATTCTGGCCTCCGCCCGGGCCTACCTTGCCACGAATCCTAAATATAAAAGCCAATACTACGCCGGGGGCTGGCCCGACGACGAATACGGCGTCTGTACCGACGTGGTGGCCTTCGCCCTCCTGGGGGCCGGCTATGACCTCAGGGAGCTGCTGGCGGCGGACGTGGCCGCCGCGCCCGAGGCCTATCCCGACGCCGCGGACCCGAATATCGACTTTCGCCGGGTGAAAAACCTTTCCGTCTGGTTTACGCGTCACGCCCAGGCCCTCACCACGGACCCCGAGGATATCGCGGCCTGGCAGGGGGGCGATATCGTGATCTATCACGAGCATATCGGCGTCGTTTCCGACCTGCGGAACAGCCGGGGCGTGGCCCTGCTGCTGCACAACGGCAGCCCCCTGCAGAACGGCTACGAGCAGGACGTGCTGGCGGACAAGCCGATTTTGGGGCACTTTCGGCTGAGCTGAGTTACGCCAGCCCTAAAATCTCGTTGAGCGCCCGTGTTTCCTCCTCGGGAAGAAACGGCGTATAGCAGCCATAATATAGGTTATAGCTCCCCGTCCCGTAATACGTTACGTCTGCGGCCTCGCTTCCGTCAGGGAGCACAAAGCGCAGGTCGCGGCTTCCCGAGGGGTAATCTTCCTCATTCCGATGCTCCGTGAAGGTGCTCGCCTCTTGGTTCCAGGAAAAGCGGAGCGCGGCGTTTTGCAGGGCTTCGCAGAGCTGACGGGCCGGGCGTCCCGTAAGGGTGAGGCGATCCGATGTATAATCGTACGCGTTAAAGACAGTTACGCCGGAAACCTCCCCGCTGCTTCGGAGGCCGTAGATCAGCTCCAAAAGCTCGCCGCATGTGTGTTCCTCCCCGTCGGGGGGAGCTAAAACGTATTTGAAGCGGTAGAGCAGGATGTGGTCCCGCGGCGCCTGCAGCATCAGATAGTGCAGCCCCCGGGTTGTCTTGACGGTGAACCACTCGTTGCCCGCCGCTTTCTCTTCCGTCTGTCCGCTCAGCCGCCCCGACTCAATGGGGGCGGGGTCGCCCTTGTATTCTTTTACGTTTATGGGTACGACGATCTGTTCATAGCCCAGCAGCCAGCCCCGGGCCGTAACGATCAGATTCAGGTCGCTTTCTTCCGTAAAGCTTAAACTCACCTTTTCCGTCAATACCTCCGCCAGCGGCGGCAGCCGCTCCTCCGTCCCCGCCAGCAGCGAGCCGAGGATCACCAGAGCGAGACAGAGCAGCCCGGCCAAAGGGATCAGCAGCGAAGTCGTTTTTTTCATTTTCATTCGCCTCCTGCCCTTATAATCCCTTTACCGCTCCATTTTGTGACAAAGCACCCGCGGAAAATCCGCGAGTGCTTTACTCTTTTTGTTTATCTTCCGTTTCCACGCCTTGGCCCAGCCTTTCCAGCTCCTTGCTTCGGTTCCAGAGAATGCTGATGCGGGCCTCCTCGCCGGCCCGGATCCGTCGGAGATTCACCCAATGCTTGCAGGAGATCACGGCGCTGACGGGGAGCAGGAATAGCCAGCAGAGCCAGTCGCCCTTCCCCAAGGCGTAAAGTATGGGAAAGAGGATGGAGCCCGAGATGGAGACGAAGCAGAGGTAACGGGTGGAGAACAGCACCACCAGCTCCGCCAGGAAGAGGAGCAGAAACAGCCTGGGGGACAGGGCCAGGACCACCCCGCCCAGGCAGGAGAGCCCCTTGCCCCCGCGAAAGCGCATATACGCGGGGAATACGTGGCCGATCACCACGGCGGAGGCCGCCAGCTCCCGGCACCAGTGGACATTCGCCGCGATCAGCCCGGCGAGCTGCACGGCGCCGTAGGCCTTGGCAATGTCGAAGAGCATCACGAAGACGCCGCGCCCCTTGCCCAGGAGCATGAGCGCGTTGGAGGCCCCGGCGTTTTTGGAGCCCACCCGCCGGATATCAAAGCCACGAAAGCGCGCCAGGATATAGGCGGGGTTGATCCCGCCGATGAAATAGGCCAAAAGCGTGCTGAGAACGGCGGCCATGGCTCATTCCTCGCCCGTAAGCTGCCGCACCAGGGACAGATACAGCTCCTCAGCCCCGGCGCGGAAGTTCTTTTCCACCGTCTCGGCCTCGGGCTGGCTGCCCACCAGCAGCTCCAGCTTCATCATGGGCCCGCTCTTGTCCGCCAGGGAGAGCTTCACCGTATAGCCGCCCCGGGGCCGGGGCTCCGTGGAGGCGCGCACCAGCTCGTTGCGGCGCAGACGCTTCACCACGGGGATCATGGCCCGCTCCGCCTTCATGCGCACGGAGTAAGGGACGCTGCTTTCGGTGGTGCCGCCGTTGCGCCGCCCCTTGTCCGTGGTAACGTACAGTCCGTCCTCCTCCTCTACGTGGCCCGTGGATACCAGGTCCGCCAGGGCCTCGGAGAAGGAAAAATAGTTGACGCCGCCGTCGCAGATGGTCAGCTCGGAGAGGGTGTCCTTGTCCACGGGGCCGGGCAGTCGGTTGAGAATATATAAAATCAGCAGCTCGATCTCCAGGGTGTCCCGGATAAAGCCGTAGCTGAGGTTTTCGTCCAATGCGCACACATCCTTTCCCCTCCATTGTACCACTTGGGCAGCAAAAGGACAAGGGCGATTTGCCCTTTGCGGGAACCCTTTTTGCCCCGGGGCATAGACTGTATTGAAGCGTCCGCCGAGGGCTTTTCCCGGCGGAGAGTAAGGAGGGGACCATATGAACGAAAAGCTGACGCCCGGCCCGCTCACCGGCGAAGAGCGGCTTGCGGAGGCCGTAAGCGTACATACGCGAAAGATATACGGGGCCTGCCAGTCCAAGGACTGCATCGAGGACCTGCGCTTTTACCCGGACCTGGAGAGCCAACCCGCGCTGAACAGCGCCATCGGCCTGCGGGCCAGGGGCGTGGAGCTGCTGAACGTGCAGGTGGACGTGGAGCCCGTGGCCTTCAACCGGGGCTATTACACCGTGGATGCCCGCTACTACTATAAGATCCGCGGCGAGGCCTACACTCTGGGGGACCGGAGCCGGGAGGTCTGCGGCCTGGCGATCTTCGACAAGCGTGTGCTGCTCTTCGGCAGCGAAGGGAAGGTGAAGACCTATTCCTCCGCCGAGGCGGACCCCCGGGCCGCGGGCCGGGAAATGGCCGGGCTGCCCATCGCCGTCGTGCAGACGGTGGACCCCATCATCCTTGATTTCCACCTTTCCGACACGGCGGCCCCGCTGCCCGGGGAGCCGGAGCCCGTGGAGCTGCCCGGCTTCGTGAACGCCGCCTTCCCCGGCGGCATCGAGCCCGCTCAGGAGGGGCGCGGGGCCTACGTGACCCTGGGGCAGTTCAGCATCATCCGCCTGGAACGGGATACGCAGTTCTTGCAGCCCATTTACAGCTATGCCCTGCCGGGCACGGAATGCGCCGGAAGCGGGGGAGAGGACGATCCCTGCCAGCTCTTCCGCCGCATCGGCTTCCCGGTGGACGAATTCTTCCCACCGGATCAGCTCAATACCGTGGAGGACTATCGCGGCGTCAAGCAGCGCAACGAGGAATAAGCATACGGAGCGGAGCCGTCCGATTCGGGCGGCTCCGCTCTGTTCTGTCCGTTGACAGAGGTTTCCCCGAAAGTTATAATGGGGAAAAAGGGGGAATGCCTTATGAAAAAACTGTTTTCGCTTCTGCTGGCGGCGGCGCTGGTCCTGGGCCTGCACGTTTCCGCCTCGGCTGCCCGCGTTGTGCGCACGAATCAGCGCTTTGTGGCAAACGGGCAGACCGTGGACTGCGAGATCTACAACATCGACGGGAGCAACTTCTTTAAGCTGCGGGACCTTGCCCAGCTTATGAGCGGCACGGACAGCCGCTTCTCCGTCAGCTACGACGCGGGGACGGGTACGGTGAGCCTCGTCACCGGGGAAAGCTACGTCCCCGTGGGCGGGGAGCTGACGCCGGGGGAGGACAGGTCCGCCACCGCCGTCAAAAGCCCGCAGACGCTCCTGCTCAACGACGGGGCCGTCAGCCCCGAGGCCTGGAACATCGGCGGCAGCAACTTCTTCAAGCTGCGGGACCTGGGGCGGCTCCTGGGCTTCTCCGTGCGCTACGACGAAGCCAGCCGCACGGCCTATGCCGACAGCCTGCCCACCCGCCTGGGTGAGACGGAGGACGCGGGCCGGGACTACCTGGACAAGCTGATTTTCCTGGGGGACAGCACCACCTACGGCATCGGCTATTATTACCGCCGGGGCTATACCTCCCTGGTGCCCGCCTCCCAGGTCTGGACGCCCAAAAGCGGCACGCTGACCCTCTCTTACTACGATACGGCGAAGATCGTTTACCCGGCCACGGGGGAGGAGCTCAGCATCCCGGAGGCGGCCCGCCGGGCGAAGCCCGCTTATCTCGTCATCACCCTGGGGGTGAACGGTGTTTCTTTTATGGATAAGGATTGGTTTATCCGGGACTATACGGCTCTGGTCCGCTCCATCCAGGCGGCGAGCCCCGAGACCCGGATCATTCTGAACTCCATCTACCCCGTGGCGGACAGCTACGAATACATCAAGAGCATCAATAACAGCAAGATCACCACCGCCAACGGCTGGGTGGAGAGCATCGCCCGGGACACGGGCTGCCGCTTCCTCTACAGCTTCGAGAGCGTGGCGGTGAACGGAAAGCTGCCGGAAAGCTATCACAACGGCGACGGTCTTCATCTGTCCGGGGAAACCTTCGGCTTAGTGATGAAGTATATCCGCACACACGCCTGGTAATAAAAAGGGCGCAGAAAGAAGGGCTCAGGGGACCGTTCTGATTCCCTGAGCCCTGTTTTTGATTTTAAATCTTCACGGCAAAGCCGTTCAGCTCGGCCCCGCCGTCGGTGGGGATAAGGATGTATTTGCGCCCGTCGATCTCCCGGGTCTGCACCTGCCAGCTCTGCTCCGGCGAGGCGTGGACGGTCACGTCCCCGGCCTTCACCTCGAAGCGGCGCAGGTCCAGCAGATTCTCCGGGGAGAGGGCCGCCGTGCCGAAGCGCTGGGTGAAGAGCTCCCGGAAGGCGGCGGCCTCCTTCTCCGTGGCGCCGTTCTCCGTGAGAATCGCGGCAAGGTCCCCGGCGGAAAGGCTGAGAGGCTCCTCCTCCTTGGCCTCGTTGTGGGCGTCCACCCGCTCCTTGAGCTCGTCCTGCACGGCCCGCAGCAGGTCCAGCCGACAGTCCAGCGCCTCGGAGAGCGCGGCCTCGAAGCCCTCCTTCTGCTCGGCGGCGGAGAGGGGCGGCTCTGTGCGGAAAACGCCGTCGATGAAGTCCTGGTGCAGCTCCTCCGGCTTGCGGGAATAGAAAAGGGCGTTGTAGATATTGGCGGTGCGGGCGTCAAAGGCGGGGAAGAGGAAGCCCAGCTCCGGCGCGCCCACCACTTGGCGGGCCAGGCTGGTGTGGAACTCGTTTTCCCCGGCGAAATAGCCCAGGGCGGGCTTGCCGTCCTTCACGGGGCAGACAGCGCAGATAAAGTAACGGTAAACCTGGTCGCTGCGGTCCGCGTCATAGTGGCGGGCGGCCCGGTCCAGGTCGTCCACGCCACGGAAGGGCACGTCGTAGGCGTCGTTGGCGCAAAGAATGAGGTAGCTGGAACCCTCCAGGTCCAGGCTGTCGATCACGGCCTTGTAAAAGCGCTGGCGTGCCTCGGGCTTATCGTCCCGCAGGGCTAAAAGCAGCCGGTGTTCCTCACTGTCCAGCACCTGCTCGTTGGAAAAAACGATGTCGATCAGATTCCGCCCCGGCGTGCCGGAGAGGACCTTTTTCAGCAAGGCCAGGTACTGCTCCGCCTCCTCCTGGGGCAGCAGGGCCACGGACTCGTCCAGATAGGAGACGACCTCCCCCTTGCCGTTGACGAAGCAGCCGTAAACACGGCCGATGTTCGCCTTATCGGGCTTAAAGCGCCGACGGAGCTCGGCGATCTCTTTTTTGTTCATATGTTTACCTCTTTAGTAAAGATGATATGGGCCGCCTCCGGGCGGCCTTTGCATTATAGCACGGCGGTGGGGCGGGAACAAGGGAAAGTTGGCGTGCGCGGGAAAAAGAACGTCGAAGGAATTGCCTTTTCAGAGGAATAATGATATACTGTTCCAAAATGACTCGAAAAACAAAGGTTGTGAGGCAAAATGGCAGAAACGGAAAACCGCCTGGGCACCATGCCCATCGGAAAGCTGCTGGCAGTCATGTCCGTGCCCATGATGATCTCCATGTTCATCCAGGCGCTCTATAATGTGGTGGACTCTATCTTCGTGGCCCGCATCAGCGAGGAGGCTTTGGCCGCCGTGGGCCTGGCCTATCCCATGCAGAACGTGATCACCGCCATCGGAGTGGGCACGGGCGTGGGTATTACGGCCCTGGTTCCCCGTTCCCTGGGCCGGGGAGACATGGAGATGGCCAATCGGGCCGCTAATGTGCAGAACCTTCTGAGCCTCTGCTACAGCGTGCTTTTCGTGCTGATCGGCCTTTTCTTCACCGCCCCCTATTTCCGTATGCAGACCCAGGACCCCGCCATCGTCTCCGCGGGGATCAGCTATATGCGCATCGTTTGTATGGTCTCCATCGGCGCCTTCTTCGGCCAAGGGCTGGAAAAGCTGCTGGTGGCCACGGGCAACTCGGCCCTGTCCATGATCAGCCAGGCCAGCGGCGCGGTGATCAACATCATTTTCGATCCGCTGCTGATCTTCGGCGTCGGCCCCTTCCCGAAAATGGGCGTGGCCGGGGCGGCTGTGGCGACGGTCTTCGGCCAGATGGTGGCGGCGGCGCTGGCGCTGTTCTTCAACCTCCAAAAGAATAAGGCCGTCCGCCTCCGGCTGGAATATATGGTGCCGCGGCTCACCGTTTTGAAGGGCATCTATGCCGTTGGCGTCCCCTCCATGCTGACGGTGGGGCTCTCCTCGGCCATGTCCTACTGCATCAATCAGATCTTTCTCGCCGTGGGTACCACGGCCACGGCCCTCTTCGGCGTGTGGCTCAAGCTGCAGAGCTTCGGCTTCATGCCCGTCTTCGGCATGAACAACGGCGGCATCGCCATCCTATCCTACAACTACGGCGCGAAGCGGATGGACCGGGTGAAGGCCACCATGCGCCTGTCCCTGAAGGTGGGCGTCGGCGTGACCTTCTGCGTGATGCTGCTGTATATCTTCTTTACGCGCACGCTGCTGGGCCTCTTCAACGCTTCGGAGAACATGATGGCCCTGGGCATGACCGCCATCCGCATCTGCGCCGTTTCCATGCCCATGGGGGCCTGCACCTTCGTTTTCTCCGCCTCCTTCCAGTCCCTTGGCCGCAGCCGCAACACCCTTTTCGTCAACTGCTGCCGCCAGCTCTTCATTCTCGTGCCCGTGGCCTGGCTTCTGTCCCTCACGGGGAACGTCACACTCATATGGATCGCCTTCCCCCTCGCGGAGCTGGCCACCATGCTTATCGCCATCACCCTCAGCAGACGTCTGATGCGTCGGCTGGAAGCGAATACGTAAAAGATAAGGGATATTTTCATAGACCGACCCCCGCTGCCTCGAATGGAGGCGGCGGGGGTTTTGTATGCATATCGGGGACAGGCCCAGCATAGGCTTTAGCAACACACGAAGGAGGCGTTCCCATGGACAAGGATTATCTGCTCTCCCGTTATCTGAGTGCGGCGGAGCTGCTGCCCCGGCATTTGAAAGAAAAAACCTACCGCGTCAGCGAGGAGGAAATGCTGGCGGCGGAGGAGCTGCGGCTGCGCACCGCCTCGGGCCTCTCCCTGGTCTGCGGCGGGCGGGAGCGCTTTCTGGACCGGGCCCCCATCGAGCCGGAGCTGCTGGCGGACCTTCTGAGCCGGGCGGCGGGGGGCTCGCTTCACCGGGCGGCGGCCTCCCTGCGGGAGGGTTATGTAACGGCGGAAAGCGGGCATCGGGTGGGCTTTTGCGGCACGGCGGTCCTCCGTGAGGGGCGCATCGCCGCCATCGACCAGCCGAGCTCCCTTTCCGTCCGCGTGGCAAGGGAGATACGTACAGCGGCGGAGGGACTGCCGGAGAAGCTGCTGGCCGGGGGCAGCCTTGCTTCGCTGCTGATCTGCTCCCCGCCGGGAGGCGGGAAAACCACCCTTTTGCGGGACCTGGTGCGCCGGGTCTCAGAGCTGGGGCTGCGGGTTTCGGTGGCTGATGAGCGCGGAGAGATCGCCGCCCTGCGGGAGGGTCTGCCCCAGATGGACGTGGGTCCCTGCACGGACGTGCTGAGCCACGCGCCCCGGAGCGAGGCAGCCATGACGCTTATTCGCGCTATGAATCCCACAGCCCTGGCCATGGACGAGATCAGTTCCCCCCGGGAGGCGGAGGCGGCCGAGACCGCCTGGGGCTGTGGCGTGGCCCTCTTCGCCACGGCCCACTGCGCCGGGGTCCGGGACCTGCGGCGGAAACCCTTGTACCGTCAGCTCCTGCGGGAGGGGGTCTTCGACCTGGCGGCGGTGATCGAGGGAACGGGCGCGGAGCGGCGCTGGACGCTCTATAAGCGGGAGGAGCTGCTATGAGACTTATCGGGGCTGCCCTGGTGGTGCTGAGCTGTGCGGTCCTGGGCCTGGCCAGGGCGGAGATGGGAAGACGGCGGCTCCGGCTGCTGCGGGCTCTGGCCGTTGCCCTCCATACGCTGGAGGGGGAGCTCTGCGACAGCCTTCGCCCGGTGCGGGAGACTCTGGAGCTGCTGGCGGCGTCCGGGGACGAGGCCGCGCCCTTCTTCCGCCATTGCCTGGAGGACTATTGGGAACGGCCTCTGCGGCTGCTCTGGGCCGAGCTGGCGGAGGGGCTGGAGGGGCTGACGGCGGAGGAACGGCAGGCGCTGGCCCGGGTCGGGACGGTGGTGGGCCGCCGGGAGACGGAGCGACAGCGGGAGGAGCTGTCCCGGGCAGCGGCCTTCTTTGAGGCAGCCGCCGCCTCTGCGGGGAAAACGGCGGGGAAGGAGTACAGACTGCGGGCTGCGCTGGGGCTTGGCTCCGGCGTGCTGCTGGCGGTGCTGGCAATTTAACGTAGGAGGCTTGCGGGGTGGATGTTGACCTCATTTTCAAGATCGCGGCGGTGGGCATCATCGTGGCGGTGCTGAATCTGCTGCTGGCCCGCTCGGGGCGGGACGAGCAGGCGCTGATGATCACCATTGCGGGTCTGGTTTGCGTGCTGGTGATCCTGGTGCGGGAGATCAGCGCCCTCTTCACGCTGGTGAAGTCGCTCTTCGGCTTTTAGCGGTGGACACGCTGATGAAGGCGGCGCTGGCGGGTGTGCTGGCGGCGCTGCTGGGACTCGTTATCAAACGAAATCAGCCGGAGCTGGCTCTGCTGCTGGCCCTTTCGGCCCTGCTGGCGATCCTGGCCGGGGCCCTGTCTCTTTGGGGAGAGCTGCGGGCCTTTGTGGCGGAGCTGACGGAGGGCACGGCGCTGAATGAGGCACTGCTGAGCCCCCTCGTCAAGTGTCTGGCCCTCTCGGTCACGGCCCGGCTGGCGGCAGACGTGTGCAAGGACGCGGGCTCCGCTGCCCTGGCCTCCGCCGTGGAGCTGGTGGGTGCGGCGGCGGGGGTCGTGGTGTCCCTGCCCCTGCTGCGGGCGGTGC
>CAMVOG010000035.1 GCA_947169005.1 uncultured Clostridia bacterium
TAGATCGGAAGAGCGTCGTGTAGGGAAAGAGTGCAGATCTCGGTGGTCGCCGTATCACTAAAAAAGGAAGAACACCCGCCACGGGGGCCGGAGCGGCTTCAACGAGAAAAACTGGGGCGTGGAGGCCGCGGGCGAGGACTTTGTGACCCTCAGCCTCACAAGCCCCGACGGGGACGAGGGTTTCCCCGGCACGCTGCGGGTCCGCCTCACCTACACCCTGGAGGAGGACGGCCTGCGCCTCTCCTACCGGGCCGTGTCGGACAGGGACACCCTCTGCAATCTGACGAATCACAGCTACTTCAACCTGGCGGGCCACGACAGCGGCCCCGTGGCGGAGCAGACGATCCGCCTCTTCGCCTCCCGCTATACGCCCACGGACGCGGGCAGCATCCCCACCGGGGAGATCGCCGACGTGGCGGGCACGCCCATGGACCTGCGCCGCCCCACCCCCATCGGGGCCCATATCGACGAGGACTTTCCCCAGCTCCGCATGGCCCACGGCTACGACCACAACTGGCTTGTGGACGGGGAGGCGGGCGTCCTGCGCCCGGCGGCGGAGGCCTTTTCCGCTGCCACGGGCATCAAAATGACGGTGCTGACGGATCAGCCCGCCCTGCAATTTTACGCGGGCAACTTCCTGGGCGGCAGCGTCCCCGGCAAGGGCGGGGCAACATACGGCAACCGCTGCGGCTTCTGCCTGGAGACCCAGTGCTGCCCCGACGCGCCCCATCACCCCCACTTCCCCGGCGCGACCCTCCGGGCGGGGGAGGAATACAAAACGGATACGGTCTACCGCTTTGCGGCTCTGAACTCTGATCTTTGAACTCTGAACTGGAGCGTATAATCATGATCTACAACACCATCTTAGACGCGGTGGGGCAGACGCCCCTGATCCGCCTGAACAAAATGCCCCTGCCCGGCAGCGCCGAAATCCTCGTGAAAATGGAGGCGCTGAACGCGGGCGGCTCCATCAAGACCCGCACGGCCCTGAACATGATCGAGGCCGCCGAGGAGGAGGGGCTGCTGGGGCCGGACTCCATCATCGTGGAGCCCACCAGCGGCAACCAGGGCATCGGTCTGGCCCTGGTGGGGGCCGTGAAGGGCTACCGCACCATCATCGTCATGCCCGATTCCGTCAGTGAGGAGCGGCGGAAGCTGGTGCGCCACTACGGGGCGGAGGTCCAACTGATCCACGACGCTGGGGACATCGGCAAGTGCATCGAGGAGTGCCTGCAGACGGCCCTGCGCATGCGGGAGAAGGACCCCAAGGTCTTCGTGCCCCAGCAGTTTGCCAACCCCAACAACGTCATGGCCCACAAAAACCACACGGCCCTGGAGATCATGAGCCAGGCGGCCAGGCCCATCCACGGCTTCTGCAGCGGCATCGGCACCGGCGGCACCCTCACGGGCATCGGCGAGGTGCTGAAGGCCCAGAACCCGGACATTGAGATCTGGGCTGTGGAGCCGGAGAACGCCGCCATTCTGGCGGGCGGCACCATCGGCACCCACATGCAGATGGGCATCGGGGACGGCATCATCCCCGACATCCTCAACCGGGAGATCTACGACGACATCTATGTGGTCACGGACGCGGAGGCCATCGAGACCTCCAAGCGCCTGGCCCGGGAGGAGGGCCTCATGGTGGGCATTTCCAGCGGCACCAACGTGGCCGCCGCCCTCCGGCTGGCGAAAAAGTTAGGCCCGGGCAAAACCGTCGTTACCGTCCTCCCCGACACCGCGGAGCGCTATTTCTCCACCCCCCTCTTCGCGGAGTGAGGAAGGCTTGCGTGTGTAAACCGATTTTGCTATACTGATAAAAAGCGCTGTGCGCGCCGGAGGGATTCAACATGGCTAAAAACAAAAGCAGGACCTATCTGTGGCAGAGCCGGAAGCGGAACGCGCTGGGCCTGCCCTGGAGCTTCACCAAGTACAGCCTGGACCAGGAGCGGCTGTATATCAGCAAGGGCTTTTTCACCACCACGGAGGATGAGATCCGCCTCTACCGCATCACGGATATCACCCTGCGGCGGACCCTGGGGCAGAAAATGTTCCGCATGGGCAGCATCCGCTGCGACTCCTCGGACGTGACCCTGCAGAATTTTGAGCTGAAGAACATCAAGCACTGCAAGGAGGTCAAGGACATGCTCTCCAAGTTAGTGGAGGAGTCCCGCCTGCGCAACCGGGTCTACACCGCGGAGAACGTGACGGGCCGCCCCCAGCATCCCGGCCCCCAGCCCGGCGGGATGGAGCCGCCCCACCAGACCATCCCCAACCAGGAATTCAACCCCACGGACGCCAACCACAACGGCGTGCCGGACATGTACGAAAAAGCAGTACTCAGTACTCAGTTCATCGGTATCTGAGTACTGAGTACTAAGTACTGAGTACTGATCAGGTGAAATCATGAGAAGCATCAAAAGCGTTTACAAGATCGGGCACGGGCCGTCCAGCTCCCACACCGTCGGGCCCTATAACGCCGCGCGGCTCCTGGCCCGGCGCTTTCCCGAGGCGGAGGGCTGGCGGGTGACGCTCTACGGCTCCCTGGCCCACACGGGCGAGGGCCACGGCACGGAGAAGGCCATTTTGGCGGGTCTGCCCGGGGCCGAGGTGGTCTTTGACCGGAAGGCCCGGGACCTGCCCCACCCCAACACCATGCGCTTCGAGGCCCTGCGGGGCGGCGAGGTCGCCGCCTCGGTGCGGGTCTTTTCCATCGGCGGGGGCTCCATCCGCGTGGAGGGGGAGGAATCCGAGGACGAGAAGGAGCTCTATCCCCAAAAGAACTTCACGGAAATGCTCTCCCTCTGCCGCCGGGAGGGCATCAGCCTCACCCACTTCATCAAGCGCATGGAGGGGCCAACGCTGAAGCCCGTGCTGCAGGAGGCCTGGCGGGCCATGCAGGAGGCCGTGGAGCGGGGCCTGGCCGCCGAGGGCACGCTCCCCGGCGGGCTGGAGCTCAGCCGCAAGGCGAAGCTCCTCTATGAAAAGCGCTGCTACAACGAGAGCGCGGACGTGACCATGAACCGGCTCATCGCCGCCTATGCCTACGCCGTCAGCGAGGAAAGCGCCTCGGAAAATATCGTCGTCACGGCCCCCACCTGCGGCAGCTGCGGCGTGATCCCGGGCATCATGTATTATATGCGGCATGACCGGGGCTTCCCCGACGAGGAGATTCTGGACGCCCTGGCGGTGGCGGCCCTGGTGGGCAACGTGATCCGCACCAATGCCAGCATCTCCGGGGCCGAATGCGGCTGCCAGGCGGAGATCGGCTCCGCCTGCTCCATGGCGGCGGCGGGCCTCGCCGCCCTCTACAAGCTGAATCTGGACCAGATCGAGTACGCCGCCGAGATCGCCATGGAGCATAACCTGGGCCTCACCTGCGACCCCATCGGCGGCCTGGTGCAGATCCCCTGCATCGAGCGCAACGCCGTGGCCGCCATGCGCGCCATGAGCAGCGTGAATCTCTCCCGCTTCCTCTTCGAGACGCGGAAGATCTCCTTCGACGAGGTCGTTGCCACCATGTACCAGACCGGCAAGGACATGGACGAGCGCTACCGGGAGACCTCCCACGGCGGCCTGGCCCAGATCTACCGGGCCAAGACAAGATGAGCCTGGAGATTCGGCGGACAAGCCCCGCGGACCTGCCCCGGCTGCTGGAAATTTACGCCGCCGCCCGCCGCTTCATGGCGGAAACGGGCAATCCACGGCAATGGGGCCCCCGCGCCTGGCCCCCGGAGGCCCTGCTGCGGCAGGATATTGCCGCGGGCAAAAGCTGGGTCTGCGCGGAGGCGGAGCGGGTGCTGGGTGCCTTTTTCCTGGACTTCGGGCCCGACCCGGAGCCCACCTATCGCGTGATCGAGGGGGCCTGGGGCGACCCCTCCCCCTACGGCGTGGTCCACCGCATCGCCTCGGACGGCTCCGTGCGCGGCGTGGGCAGCTTCTGCCTCCGCTGGGCCCTCGCGCGCTGCGGCCATCTGCGCATCGACACCCACCCGGACAACCGCCCCATGCAGAATCTGCTGAGCAAGCTGGGCTTTGCCTATCGCGGCGTCATCCACATCGAGCAGGACGACGACCCGCGCCTGGCCTATGAGAAAAGCGGGGCTTTTGACGCTTCTCCCCCTTGACAAGCGGGGCGGAGGGGTGCATAATAATTCATTATTCCCCGAAATCCTTGACTATTTCTCAGAAAGGGGCCGCCTTTTATGTCTCATCTCATCATCCCCAAGGACTACAGCCCGATTCTCTATCCCATGGAGACCCAGCGGGCCATCAAGCGCGTGAAGGACTATTTTCAGGACGAGCTGGCCTATAACCTCAAGCTGCGCCGGGTGTCCGCGCCGCTCTTCGTCATCCCGGAGTCCGGCCTCAACGACAATCTGAACGGTGTGGAGCGCCGGGTGGACTTCACGCTGAAGGATATGGACGAGCAGCGGGTGGAGATCGTGCAGTCCCTGGCCAAGTGGAAGCGCTACGCCCTGGGCAAATACCGCATCGAGCCGGGCCGGGGCATCTATACGGATATGAACGCCATCCGCCGGGATGAGGAGCTGGACAACCTGCACTCCGTCTACGTGGACCAGTGGGACTGGGAAAAGGCCATCACCCCCGCCCAGCGGACCCGGGAGTATCTGCATCTGACGGTGAACACCATCTACTCCGCCCTGCGGCATCTGAGCGATTACGTCAACCGCAGCTATACGGATATCCGCAACGAGCTGCCGGAGGAGATCGCCTTCGTCACCGCCCAGGAGCTGGAGGACCGCTGGCCCGACAAGAGCCCCAAGGAGCGGGAAAATCTGATTTGCAAGGAGCATCGGGCCGTCTTCATCGAGGGCATCGGCGGGGCCCTGCGCTCCGGCGCGCCCCACGACGGGCGCAGCCCGGACTATGACGACTGGAACCTCAACGGCGATATCCTCCTCTGGAACGAGGTGCTGGACATGGCCTTTGAGATCAGCTCCATGGGCATCCGCGTGGACGCCGCGGCCATGGACCGCCAGCTCACCCTGGCGGGCTGCGACGACAGACGGGCCCTGCCCTTCCATCAGTCCGTGCTCAAGGGGGAGCTGCCCCTCTCCATCGGCGGCGGCATCGGCCAGAGCCGCCTGTGCATGTACTTTCTGCGCAAGGCCCACATCGGGGAGGTCCAGGTAAGCGTCTGGCCACAGGACATGATCGAGGAATGCCAGGCCCACGGGATCCAGCTGTTGTGATGCGTTTTTAACATTGAAATGCCCCCTCCCGAGGCTTCGGGAGGGGGCGTTTGTATTGACATTGCACATATACCGTTCTATAATATCGCTGAGGTGATGACTATGCAAAGCGTCAATATGAGCATTCGGACAGACCCGGAGCTGAAGGCGAAGGCGGAGGAGATCCTTTCCCAGCTCGGCATGACCATGAACGGTACGATCAATATGTTTTTGCAGCAGATCGTTCGGGACCGGGCAGTGCCCCTCTCCCTCTCGCTCTCCACGCCGGAGAGCCTGTACGCCGACCTGCTTCGTGCCCGGCAGGAGCGGGAGCAGGGCTATCACGGCCGCAGTGGGCATGAGGTCTTGGCCGAGCTGGACCGGATCATCGACGTGATCGAGGCAGAGCCCGATGAAAAAGCAATATGAGGTCATCGTTTCCCGCCGGGCGGAGCGGCTTCTGGCCGGCCACGTCGCCTTCCTCGCCCGGGTCAGCATCCCGGCTGCCCGGCGGCTGAGGGCGGCCTTTGCCGAGGTTTTGGACGCGCTGGAGGACAATCCCTTTCAATTTCCCGCGGAAGAGGACCTTGATCTGCCCGGGAATTATCGCAAGGCCCTTTTCGCCAAGCGCTACCAGCTCATTTTCTGCGTGGAAGAAGATACGGTATTCGTTGACGCCGTTTTGGATTGCCGCATGGACAACAGCCGATTGTTTTGAATTCTCCCGTAAAAGGCCCGCCGCGAAGCTGCGGCGGGCCCGTCTTGTTTTCTCCAAGCGCTGATAGGCAGAATCTAAAAACTAAAAGCTATATGCTGAATTCTCTTTTCACACACTCGCCCGAATGAGAGCGAACATCACCTCGGCCAGGGTCTCCACGGGCTCCTCCGGCTCGTCGTTCAGCCAGCGCATGGTCATGCCGACGCAGCCCACCATGAGCTGGGTATAGAGCAGGCGGAGCTTGACCTCGCCGCTCCCGCTCCGGCGGCGGGCGGCAAAGTCCTCATAGGTGGCCCGGAAGAGGGAATCATAGTAATTCACATGCCCGTTGGGCCCCAGCAGGGCCGTCCAGAAGCGGCGGGTGGAATAGATATGGGTGAAAAGGGCGATCAGCTCCCGGCGCAGGGCCTCGTCGCTCTCCGCGGCGCAGAGGGCCCGCACGTACCCCACCAGCTCCTTCACGGAGGCCTCCTCCACCTGGGCCAGCAGCTCGTAGGTGTCGCTGAAATGGGCGTAGAAGGTGCCCCGGTTGATATCCGCCCGCTCGCAGAGCTCCTTGACCGTGATCTTCTGGATCGGCTTTTCCGCCAGCAGCTCGATCATAGCGTCAAAGAGTAACTTTTTCGTAAATTCCACGCGCCTGTCGTCCCGTTTTCCTGCCATGCTCCCGACCTCCCGCTGCGTCGCAGCCTCGTATTTGCCAAACGGCATGTACATTTTATCAACACCCTGTCTGCTTGTCAAGAAAGGCGCAGAGGCGGATTCCGGCTTCCCGCTGTCCGTTCATCATACAATTTGCTTTTTTATGGCATTTTATGAACATACTGCAATCCGTTCGTCTATTATCTGTCATGCATACAACAGGTTGCTCATTGAAAAAAATCCTTAAGCCGTTTTATAATAATTTAGCAATAATTGAGCGTATCCCCAGACAGGAAAAAAATGAAAGGAGAACGTGAAAACATGAAACGCAAGCACATTCTCAGCCTGCTCCTGGTCCTGGCGCTGGTCTGCGCGCTGTTCGCAGGCTGCGCACAGACCCCTGCCGCCAACGGCACGGAGCAGACCCCCGCCTCCTCCGCGAATGAGGGCGAGACCGCAGAGCAGACCCCGGCGGAGACCACTCCCGAAGAGACCGCTCCCGCCGAAACGGAGCCCGCAGAGACGGAGCCCACAGAGACGGAGCCCGTCGAGGAGGACACGGGCCTCAAGCTGGCCGCAGGCAAGGTCACTTGGGAGAACAACTGGCCCACCTCCGGCTACGACTACGAGACCCCCTTCTGCACCACCGGCGAGACCCTGACCTACTGGACCACCTGCTGGACCCCGGCTCTTCTCCCCGAGGAGGGGCTGGACGGCATCGACTTCTGCATTGAGGAGCAGAAGCGCACGGGCGTGGACATCGAGTACCTGGCCATTTCCTATGAGTCCCGCGCCGAGAGCTTCGCCACCCTGCTGGCCTCGGACGATCTGCCCGATCTGATGAACCAGGCGGATATCTACTATCCCGGCACCGAGGCGGAGGCCATTGCCGAGAGGCACTTCGCCAACATCTACGACTATAAGGAATACGCCCCCAACTACCTCTATTACATCCATGAGCACATGGACGAGGACAAGAACCTCTACGATCAGTGCTTTTTGAACGACACCACCATCACCAAGTTCTACGGCCTCAATGACCGGGGCGGCCTGGACGCCACCACCATCGCCATCCGTGCCGACTGGCTGGAGAAGCTGGGCGTGGAGCTGGACAGCGTGGACACCATCGACGAGCTGGAGCAGCTCTCCGAGCAGTTCCGCAGCGAGTTCGGCGCCTCCTATCCGCTGAACCTGCTCTATGAGGGCCTGGACACCGATAAGTACCTGGGCTGCTTCGATACCTACACCGGCCTGAGCACCACCTACGTGAACGCCTATCCCTCCCCCCGCGTGGAGGACGGCCAGGTCATCTTCTATTTCAGTGACGAGCGTGCCCACACCTACGTGGACCGCATCTCCACCTGGGTCGCCAAGGGCTACGTCTCCCCCAACTGGCTCAACAGCACTGACGCGGAGAACAACACCAACACCGGTCTGACGGGTATTTCCGTCATGCCCGCCAACTCCACCGGCTCCTACAACGCCATGAACGTGGACCCGGACTGCGACTGGCAGATCATCAAGAAGCCCAGCCTCTATGAGGGCCAGGTCCATCACCTGGGCGTCAGCAAGGGCCTGTGCAACGGCTTCGGCCGCACCCAGATCAGCGCCGCCTGCGAGAACATCCCCTTGGCCGTTTCCTGGTGCGACTGGCGCTATTGCCCCGAGGGCTCCGAGCTCTCCGCCTGGGGCGTAGAGGGCACCCTTTGGGAGTATGATGCCGAGGGCAACCGCGTTGCCACCGAGTGGGCCTACAACAACCCCGAGGGACAGCTCTTCGGCTTCCTGGAGTGCCTCTACTCCTCCAACTTCCTGGCCGAGCACGGCCTGGGCGACGCCACCGCTCCCTACAGCTATCCCGGCGGCAACCTGGCCATCGAGGCCTTTGACCGCTGGTACGATTTCGAGTATGACGGCGCTTATGAGTGGCCCAAGGGCATTCTGCTGGACGAGGATCAGTCCAACGAGTTCATGCGCTACGCGGATATGGACACCTATATCTGCGAGAACATCACCGCCTTCGTGGCCAACGGCGGAGTCTCCCAGACCGAGTGGGAGCAGTACATCGCCGGGCTGGAGGCCATGGGTCTGCACGAGGCCGAGGCCATCTATCAGGAGGCCTATGACGCCTACGCCGCCCGCGCCGCAGCCAGGAACGCTTAAACCGTTCATCCGCAAGCCGGAGGGGAGCTATCCCCTCCGGCTTTTCCGTTTCGGGAAAAGAAGGGCTTGCAAGAGATAGTCAAGTGGTTTATAATAATAGTACTCAGGACTCAGTACTCAGGACTCAGGACTCAGGACTCAGGACTTAGTACTCAGGACTTAGTACTCAGGACTTAGTACTCAGGACTCAAGGCTCTGAACTCTGAACTCTGAACTCTGATCTCCGAAAGGATGACCGCTATGAAATACCCACGCCCCGCGTATGGGGACCCCTCCGTCCCCACCGTCAGCCATACCGCACTTTTCGGCATGGGCACCCGTACCCTGCCCGTGCTGGAAAAGCCCATCTCCATCCGGGAGAATTTCCGCCGCGCCTGGATGCGGCAGGACCCGGTCTGGGTCCCCAACAGCATGACGGATACCTACGGCTCCATCCTCCCCATGCTCAACGGCATGCCGGAGGCCGACTTCGGCAGCAGGGAGCGCCAGGACTGGACGGACTGGTTCGGCGTGGAATGGACCTACGTGCCCGAGGCCGGGGGCTCCATGGCGAAGGTGGGCAGCCACTTTCTGGAGGACGTGCTGGACTGGGAAAAGGTCGTGAAATTCCCCCGGCTCTCGGACTATGACTTCGCCGGCGAGGGTGGCAAATTCATGAAGGGCTGGGACGGGGAGCAGATCATCCAGTGCGACGTGGGCCTGGGCTGCACCGAGCGGCTGGTTTCCCTCTTCGGCGGATATTCCGAGGCCATGGTGGCCATGGCCATGGAGCCTGAGGCCACCCGGGACCTGCTGGAAGCCTTTGCCGACTGGGAGATCACCGTCGTCGACGAGCTGCTGAAAACCGTGCCCCTGGACCTCGTCACCTATCACGACGACTGGGGCACCGAGCGGGACACCTTCTTCAGCGAGAAGATGATGGAGGAGATCGTCTTCCCGCCCACGAAGCGCATCTTCGACCACATCCGCTCCCGGGGCGTCTGCCTGGAGTTGCACAGCTGCGGGCATATCGAGCGCTTCATCCCCTATATGCTGGACTTAAAGGTGGACCTGCTGCAGATCCAGGCCCGCTGCAACGATATCGCCGCCTACAAGCGGAAATGGGGCGACCGGGTCGGCTTCGACGTTTCCGTTTTCCCCGCTCCGGGCGCGACGAAGGAGCAGCTGATCGCGGATATACGGAAGGCTGTGGACGATTACGGCGCGGGCGGCGGCTTCTATTCCTCCGTCTTTGCCGAGGACCCGGAGCTGGTGTGGACGGGCGCATCTGAGCTGTTCTACTACAGCCGGGAAAGATACGACGCGGAAAGGGAGGCAAAAAAAGGTTGAAACAAGTTCAACCTTTATATATTCAAATCCGTTTTTCTCGCCGCTTCGCGGCAACCGAAAAACATGGCATGTTATGACCATTCCTTACTGCGGTCATGATATGCCCTTGAGCTTTTGAGAAAGGAATGGTCATAACGATGGCTGAAAACCCGATCAAGGTCGATTTTGAGGAGGAGCCCCGGAACGCCTTCGGCGGCGTGGCGGACGCGCCGGACACGGGGCTGATCGAGGAGGAGCGCCCCGCCTGGCTGGGGGAGCCGCCCCTGTGCCGGGAGGAGGACGTGCAGGAAACGCTGGGCTGCGAGGTGCTGATCCTGGGCGCGGGCGTGGCCGGCATCAGCGCGGCCCGGGCCGCGGCGGAGGCCGGGGCCGACGTGCTGGTGCTGGAAATGCTGAAAGGCATCTCCGTGCGGGGCATGGTCTTCGGCTGCGTGGACTCCCGCATCCACAGGGAGGCAGGCTGCGAGATCGACAAGATGGAGCTTTTGAACGCCATCATGCGCCGCATGGGCAACCGCCCCAACGCCCGGCTGTGGAAGCTGTGGCTGGACGAGAGCGGCGCGGCCTTCGACTGGTTTGAGGCCCCGCTGCTGGCTTCGGGCCGGGACTTCGGGCAGCATCTGCAATACTGGCCCTTGCCCCCGGCCTATGACCGCTCAAAAGAGCTCTATCCCCAGTTCAACGCGGGCATCGAGTTCAAAAACTGGTACGAGGCCGTGAAGCTCCAATACTTAGAGAGCACGAAGCACGGGGCGAAGTACCGCTTCAACACCCGGGCCGAGCGGCTGATCCGGGAGGGGGACCGCGTCGTCGGGGCCTACGCCACGGACGCGGAGGGCCGCCTGCTGCGGGTGAACGCCTCCAAGGGCGTCATTCTCGCCACGGGCGACTATGGGCGCAACGCGGCCATGGCCCGGGCCCTCTGCCCCGAGTTCTACAACACCCTGGGCCTGGTGGCCGCCAAGGGCTCCCTGGGCCTGGGCCACAAAATGGCCATCTGGGCGGGCGGCATGATGGAGGAGGGCCCCCACGCCCACATCAGCCATTCCTTCCCCTCCATGGTCCTGGGCACCACGGCGGCGCTGAATCTCAACGCCAACGGGGACCGCTACATGAATGAGGACGTGCCCGGCCAACTCTTCACCAACCAGATCATCCGCCAGCCCTTCAAGTTCGGCTGGCAGATCTTCGACAGCGACTGGGAGAAGCAGCTCCCGGTGCAGAATATCGCCCACGGCGCGGTGGACGTCAACAGCCTGGACCGCAGCCGGATCGAGGGCACCCTCGCCGCCGCCCGGGAGGGCAAGGGCTGGGGCGTTCTCAGCGCTGACACCCTGGAGGAGCTGGTGGAGAAGGCCGAGCTGCCCAGGGAAAGGGCCCTCGCCAGCATCGCCCGCTACAACGCTCTCTGCGAAAAGGGCGTGGATGAGGACTTCGGCAAGCGCCCGGACCGCCTCTTCCCCGTCGTGAAGCCGCCCTTCTACGCGGCCAAGTCCATGGTCGCCCGGGGCATGATCTGCGGCGGCGTGGTGGTGGACGAGGAATGCCGCGTGCTGGAAAAGGAGACCTGGAAGCACATCGGCGGCCTCTGGGCCATCGGCAACGTGGGCGGCGGCCGCTATTACGGCGACTACCCCGTTTCCCCCGTCTGCGCCACCTCCCACGGCACCGCCATCACCTTTGGGCGCCACGTGGGGACGAAGGCGGCCAGAGGGGAATAGGGCAAAGATGAAAGCGTTGGAAGATTAAAGATTAAAGATTAAAGTTTAAAGTTTAAAGCATGATGCGTTGAAATCACGGGGGACGGCGTAGACCGTCCCCCGTGAGTGTTTTCTATTCTGCCTGCGTTTTATCCTGTATAAAGGGGTCACTGTACAACGTTTCCGAGATATCGGATAAGCTGTAGCGCACGCTGTCACAGGCCCGCTGCCAGCCGTCTGCCCCTTCAAGGGCGAGCCGCTTCGGTCCCTCCTCGCGGCTCAGTGAGAACGTGACGAGGCCCACGCCATAGCCGGTGACGACGCCATCCGCGTCCGTGGAGGGCCGCTTGCCCGTCGGCAGGAGCAGGGCGTAGTCCCCACTTGGCAAGGATGCAAGAGGCGGGGCCGCCTCCCCTCCGGGTCTTGGATTTAAATCGCCGCAGAAGAGCCAGGCGGAGCTTTCCCGTCTTTCCCCCGGAAAGAGGCGGTCACTTGTATAGGGAACCGACCTGGGCAAGGGGATGCGATACCAGCCGTCTTCAAAATGCCGCAGCACGAGAAAGCTGTCCTGCACGTCAAGAACGACGGCGCCGATGTTGGTGACCGTCAGGCGCAGCTCGCCGCTGCTTTCTCCGGGCAGCTCCAGCTCCGCCCGCAGCGTGTCGGGGAAGCTGAGCCGATCGCAGTATTTCAATGGTAAGGCGTCCTTGTCCGGCCGGTATTGCCAGTACAGCGCGCCCTCGGCCTGCGTAAGCGCGCCCGAGGGAAGAAGCGACTTATAGAACGCGGAGGGCCGTTGGGTGGCTGTGATTCCCTCACAGCCGCCCAACAGTAATAAAACAGCTATCAATAGCAGAGCAAGAATCCTCTTGAGCAGAAAAGCGAAAAGTTTCATGAATAATTGTAACTTGTCTAACGATGAGCACCCCTGCAGGGGCGCGATCAAATACTCAGCCAATATGCAGCGCTTCCTTCAAGGCGTTCTGCAGTGCGGCGGAAAAGTTGATATCCGCTCTTTCAGCCATATCATTCAACCAGGAGGGGATCGTCAGCGTTTTCTTCACTGCTTTGTTGTCGAAGCGTTTACGGTACTCTATCGTGTCGCAGACGATCAGAGAGGCAAATTCTTCTCCCTCTGTCTCCCGCTCAGCGGCAGACATAGAGGAGGGCGCAGGCAGCTCAACACCCTTCTCTTCCATGTCATAGAGCATGAGACAAAGCGCGTCTCTCGCCATGTCCATTGCCTCCGGCAACGAATCGCCACCGCTGAAGCAGTTTTTCAAGTCAGGAAAACGCACGGAATACTGACCGTTCTCCTCCGGCGTAAAGATGGCAGGATAGATATACTTTGGCATTCTTCTTCCCCTTTCAAACGATAGCGCTGGCTCAATCATCAATTCCAGCCGCCCGCAATATGCTTTTCAGCGTTCCCCTTGGCACTTCCTTTGTCTTATGGTGCCCTACCGGGAAGCTCTCACCCGTGATCGGGCTGTACCAAATTATGTGATTGCTGCCTTCCCGCTCGATCCGGCACCCGGCGGAACGCAGCTTCTTTTCCAGCTCGCTGTAGGTCATGGGCCACATCTCTCTTTCCACCTCATGATAGCACGTATTAATACGTGTGTCAAGTATAC
>CAMVOG010000036.1 GCA_947169005.1 uncultured Clostridia bacterium
CTTTTCCTACTCAGTGGCCTTTTTGTGCTGTCCGCACAAATTGGGGCAGTTCAATCCCGCGCCGCTGCCTTTTTCTTTTCAATGCATAATGCATAATTCATAATGCATAATTACGCATTGTTCCGCCCATTATGCATTATGAATTGTAGTTGCTGCTGCTTGTTTTCACGATGGCAGTCAAGAGCTTCAGCAGCTCCTGGCAATCCTGATAGATGCTTGAAAAATGGGCCTCCTCGATATAATCGCTTTCATGAAGGAGCTCAAGCCAATACTCCGTTTCACTGGCTTCCTTTAACGCAATATTCATCTTGGCGGAGAAGTCGGCCCGGCTTTGGCCGCGAATCGCCTCTTTTATGTTTGCGCCGATGCTCGTACCACATCGCAAGACCTGCTTGGAGAGAACAAACTCCTTCTTCTCAGCCTGCAAATACTTATATAGCTTAACGACTCTGAGCGCAAATGCCTTACTCTTGTCTACGATAACATTATCCAGCTTCATGTTTTCCACCCATTATGCATTATGAATTATGAATTATGAATTGCGATTAAACTCCCGCAGCTCCAGGCCCTCGTTCTTTTTCAGCGCCCAGTCCACGCACCAGCCGGCGGTGAAGAGCAGGAGGTTATTGCCCTTGAAGTCCTGCACCCAGCGGGTGTCACTGGTGAGGTTCAGCTTCGTGGGGTCCACGTCCTCATTCACGATCCAGCGGACCTCCTGGAAGGGGAGCCCCCGGCGGCGGACCTCGGTGGAATATTCGCTTTTCAGCCGGTATTCCAGCACCTCGAACTGCAGCTCGCCCACCACGCCGACGATGACTTCCTCCATGCCGCTGTTGGGCTCGTGGAAGATCTGGATGGCGCCCTCCTGGGCGATCTGCATGATGCCCTTTTCAAACTGCTTGCGCTTCATGGTGTCGACACGCTCCACGGAGGCGAAAAGCTCCGGCGCGAAGGTGGGGATGCCCTCGAACTGGATCTTCATGCTCTTGTCGCAGATGGTGTCCCCGATGGAGAAGATGCCCGGGTCGAAAACGCCGATGATGTCCCCGGCATAGGCCTCCTCGATGATCTCCCGCTCCTGGGCCATCATCTGCTGGGGCTGGGCCAGCTTGATGGGCTTGCCGCCCTGGACGTGGAAATACTCCTCGCCCCGCCGGAATTTGCCGGAGCAGATGCGCATGAAGGCCACCCGGTCCCGGTGGGCCTTGTTCATATTGGCCTGGATCTTGAAGACGAAGGCGGAAAAGCGCTCGTCAAAGGGGTCCACCAGGTCCTCAGCCGTGTTCCGGGCCAGGGGGGAGGTGGTCATCTCCAGAAAGCTGTTGAGGAACTGTTCCACGCCGAAATTCGTCAGCGCCGAGCCGAAGAACACCGGGCTCAGCCGCCCGTTGCGCACCTCCCGGAGGTCGAATTCATAGCTGGCCCCGTCCAGCAGCTCCACGTCGTCCGTCAGCGTGCTGCGCAGGCTCTCCCCAATCAGCGCGTCCACGGCCTCCGTGTCCTCGACGGGGCACTCGGTGGCGCGGATGCGGTTCTGCCCTCGGTGGAACTCCGTAAAGGCCAGGATCGCCTTCTTCTGCCGGTCATAGACGCCCTTGAAGTCCACGCCGCAGCCGATGGGCCAGTTCATGGGATAGGTGCCGATGCCGAATTCCTTTTCCAGCTCCTCGATCAGCTCAAAGGGGCTGCGGGCCTCCCGGTCCAGCTTATTGATAAAGGTGAAGATGGGGATATGCCGCATGGCGCAGATCTTGAAGAGCTTGCGGGTCTGGGGCTCGATGCCCTTGGCCGCGTCGATGACCATAACGGCGCTGTCCGCCGCCATGAGGGTGCGGTAGGTGTCCTCGGAAAAGTCCTGGTGGCCGGGGGTGTCCAGAATGTTGATGCAGTAGCCCGCGTACTCGAACTGCATCACCGAGGAGGTGATGGAGATACCGCGCTGCTTCTCCAGCTCCATCCAGTCGGACACCGCGTGGCGGGCCGTGGCCTTGCCCTTCACGGAGCCCGCCAGCTGGATGGCTCCTCCGTAGAGCAGCAGCTTCTCCGTCAGCGTGGTCTTGCCCGCGTCCGGGTGCGAAATGATCGCAAAGGTCCGGCGGCGGCTGATCTCCTGTCTTAAATCGCTCACTGTGCGTTCTACCCTTTCGTGCTGGTTTACAAAATCCTATATTAGCATAGATTTAGGCATTAGGCAATAGGGAACAGGGGCCCAGTAGTGAGTACTCAGTACTCAGTACTTAGTACTCAGCATTCAAGGTGCGTGCCCTGTTGCCTGTTCTCTGTTCCCTGCTCCCTGTTACCTGTTCCCTGTTACCTGCTCCATGTTAACTGTTACCTGCTCCCTGTTCCCTGTTAACTGTTACCTGTCCCCTGTCCCCTGTTCCCTGTTCCCTGTTGCCTGCTCCCTGTTATCTGTTGCCTGTAACAACCGTCAGCAGGGCGCAGAGGGCGAAGCCCACGGCGGTGGGGAGGAGGGCGGCGAGGGCGGTGCTGCGCCAGCTCCCCGTCTCCCGGCGGATGGTCAGCAGCGTGGTGGAGCAGGGCCAGTGAAAGAGGGTGAGCAGCAGGGCGGAGGCCGCCGTATGCCAGGTCCAGCCGTTGGCAAGCAGCAGGCTCCGCAGGCTGTCGAGCCCCGCCAGCTCCGTGAGGCTCCCTTGGGCCGTGTAGCCCATGAGCAGGATGGGCAGCACGATCTCGTTGGCGGGAAAGCCCAGCAGAAAGGCCAGCAGGATCATGCCGTCCAGCCCCAGGAGCCGGGCAAAGGGGTCCAGGAAGCCCGCGCAGAGGGCGAGAAGGCTCGCCTCCCCCAGGCGCAGATTCGCCAGCAGCCAGATGACGAGCCCCGCCGGGGCCGCCACGGCGGCGGCCCGGCCCAGGACGAAGAGGGTCCGGTCCAGCAGGGAGCGCAGCAGCACCTTGCCCCACTGGGGCGCCCGGTAAGGGGGCAGCTCCAGCACGAAGGCGGAGGGCAGCCCCTTCAGGACCGTAGCGGAAAGCAGGCGGGTGACGCCGAAGCTCACGGCCACCGCCAGCAGGATCAGCCCCGTCAGCAGCAGGGCGGAGAGGGCCGAGGCCCCCAGGGAACCGGCCGAGACGGCGAAGAAGCCGCCCAGCAGGGCGATAAGGGTGGGGAAGCGCCCGTTGCAGGGCACGAAGCTGTTGGTCAGTACCGCCAGCAGCCGCTCCCGGGGGGAGCTGATGATGCGGCAGCCCACCACCCCCGCCGCGTTGCAGCCGAAGCCCATGGCCATGCAGAGGGCTTGCTTGCCGCAGGCTCCGCAGCGCTGGAAGGGCTTATCCAGGTTGTAGGCCACCCGGGGCAGATAGCCCGCGTCCTCCAGGAGCGTGAAGAGAGGGAAGAAGATAGCCATGGGCGGCAGCATCACGGCCACCACCCAGCTCAGGGTGCGGAAGACCCCCAGCACCAGGGCCCCGTGCAGCCAGTCCGGGGCCCCCAAGCGCAGAAACAGCGCCGTCAGCAGCCCCTCCAGCCGGCCGAAGAGGGAGGAAAGGAGCTGCGAGGGGGCATTGGCCCCGGAGATGGTCAGCCAGAAGATCAGCGCCAGCAGCAGAAGCATGAGGGGATAGCCCAGGGCCCGCCCCGTCAGCAGCCGATCCAGGCGGCGGTCCAGCCGGTCCCGCCCGGGGGCCTGCGTCACCGCCTCCCGGCAAAGGGCGGCGGCCCGGTCCAGCAGGGCGGCGGCGTGGAGGTCCCCCAGCTCCTCCCGCCGGATGCCCCCCGCCTCCAGCCGGGCCAGGGCCTCCGCCATGGCCGGGGCCAGCGCCTCCTCCGAGGGCAGCAGCCCCGCCGCCTCCAGCTCCTTTAAGAGCCGAGGCTCCCCCTCCAGGAGCTTCAGGGCCAGCCAGCGGGCGCTTTCCCCCTCCCCCAGGGCAGGCAGCAGGGCCTCCGCCGCCGCCTCGACAGCCTCCGGCAGGGCCGGGAGCTTTGGGCGGGGCGTTGCCAGCGTCGCCAGCCGATGGGGCAGGGCGGCGAGGGTGGCCTTCTTCCGGGCCGTGACCCCCAGGACCGGGAGCCCCAGGCCGTCGGAGAGCCGGTCCAGGTCGATGGAGACGCCCTTGCGCCTTGCCTCGTCCATCAGATTCACACAGACCAGCACCCGGGGCGTCAGCTCCGCCAACTGGAACACAAGGTTTAAGTTCCGTTCCAGGCAGGTGGCGTCGCAGACCACCAGCACCGCGTCGGGCCGCCCCCGCAGCAGAAAGTCCCGGGCCGCCTCCTCCTCAGCGGAGTCCGCCAGCAGGGAGGAGGCCCCCGGCAGGTCCACCAGGCGGATGGGCCGCTCCGCACCCCGGCAAAGGCCCTCCGCGCAGCTCACGGTCTTGCCGGGCCAGTTCCCCGTGTGCTGCTCCAGCCCCGTAAGGGCGTTGAAGAGGGTGCTTTTTCCCACGTTGGGGTTCCCGGCCAGGGCCACCAGCAGCTCCCCCGGCCCCCGCCGGGGCAGGCCCCGGTCCAGGGCCCCGACTCCCGTGGAGCTCTTACTCAGTCCCATGCCGCGCCCCTCCCCTCCCGGGCGACCAGGATGCCCCCGCAGTCACAGCGCCGCAGGGCGATCACCGCCCCCCGCACCCGGTAGGCGGAGGGGTCCCCGCCGGGGCTGCGGCCCAGGCAGTCCACCGCCGTTCCCGGGGCGAGGCCCAGGTCCTGCAGGCGGCGGCGCAGGGGCCCCTCCGTGGTCAAGGCGCGCACCACGGCGCTTTCGCCGGGCTTCAATTCATTCAGACACATGCCGATCTCTCCTCCGCCGCCGGGACCCGGCGGCCTTTTTCTGCCCCATGCTATGCGCCGCCGCCCTCCGGCGGCACCGGAGAGGCGGGGAGGGCATAGGATGGCGGGAGGTGAGGAGATGTCTGCGAAAAAACTTTGCTTTGCCCTGGCCGGGGGCGACCGGCGGCAGCTTGCCGCGGCGGAAGCCCTGCGGCGGGAGGGGCATACGGTCCTGCTCTGCTGCCTGGAGCGGGCGGGGGAGCTGCCCGGCCTCCCCCATCTGGATTTACGGGAGGCCCTGGGCCGGGCGGACTGTGCCCTGCTGCCCCTGCCCGCCCTGGACGGAAACGGGGCCCTGAACGCGCCCCTGTCCGAGGCGGCCCCCTCCGCCGGGGAGCTGCTGGACGCCCTGCGGCCCGGCTCGCTGCTGCTGGGCGGGCGGCTGCCGCCCAGCTTCCTGGCCATGGCCGCCGCCCGGGAGCGGAAGGCGCTGGACTATTTCGCGCGGGAGGAATTGAAGATCGCCAACGCCGCGCTGACGGCGGAGGGGGCCCTGCACCTGGCCCTGGAAGAAACGGAAGGGGCCCTGCTGGGAGCCCGCTGCCTGGTGGTGGGCTATGGGCGCATCGGGCGGCTGCTGGCGGGGCGGCTCCGGGCCCTGGGCGCGGAGGTGACGGCCTCGGCCCGCTCCCCGGCGGACCTGGCCTGGGTGCGGGCGGAGGGTCTGCGCCCCGTCCATACGGAGCGGCTGGAGGAGGCGCTGCCGGAGCAGGGGCTGGTGTTCAATACGGTCCCGGCCCCGGTGCTGGGGGAGGAGCGGCTGCGGCTGCTGCCCCCCGGCTGCCTGGTCGTCGACCTGGCCTCCCGCCCCGGCGGGGTGGACCGGGAGGCCGCCCGGCGGCTGGGCCTGCGCTTCCTCTGGGCGCTGAGCCTGCCGGGGGAGATCGCCCCCCGCAGCGCGGGTCTCGCCATCAAGGAAACGGTCTGCGCCCTGCTTGCGGAGCGGGGCATGCTGTAAGCTCGGCTTTTTATGCCTTTGAGCTTTTGCGAAAGGAATGGTCATAAAATGGAAAAACTCAGACTGGGCTTTGCGCTGACAGGGTCCTTCTGTACCTATGATAAGGTGCTGCCGCTGCTGGGGGAGCTGGCGGCGGAATACGAGGTGACGCCCATCTTTTCCACCGCCGCGGCCACAACGGACAGCCGCTTCGGCCGGGCGGAGGATTTTCTGGAGGAGGCAGAGCGTCTCTGCGGACGCCCGGCGCTGACGGAGCTGCGGGAGGTGGAGCCCATCGGCCCGAAGAAGCTGCTGGACCTGCTGCTGGTGGCCCCCTGCACGGGGAACACCCTGGCGAAGCTGGCGGCGGGCGTCGCGGACGGCCCCGTCACCATGGCCTGCAAGTCCCATCTGCGGAACGGGCGGCCCCTGGTGCTGGCCGTGTCCACCAACGACGGGCTGGGGGCAGCCGCCATGAACATCGGGCGGCTCCTGGACCGGAAGCACGTTTTTTTCGTGCCCTTCGGCCAGGACAATCCCGCGGAAAAGCCCAATTCCCTGGTGGCGGATTTCTCCCTGGCCCCGCCCGCCCTCGCCGCCGCCCTCCAAGAAAAACAGCTCCAGCCGCTGCTGGTATAGGAAAGAACAGGGGCCGGGGAGCAAAAACGCTCCCCGGCCCCTGGTGGTGTTGATCATGCTGTTAAATATGTCCTAACCGCTTGCAGAAAAATCGCCGCATTTTCCACCTGTTCCGCGACCTCAGCCTTGGATACGATGTAAAAATCGTCGTAATCACTGGCGGAGCGCGCGTCGAAGAGCAGGGAGATGATTTCAGACAGCTCGGTGCTGAATATTCCGGGCTTTACATACAGGCGGCGAAACTCGGAGATGATCCCGCTGTGACGCTTCATGTCGATTTCATCCAGGGCGAGTACGGCCCGCATGGCATGAAACACGGCGTAATAGGAACGGTTTGCCGCGCCCCGGAAGTCACCCGCCTCCACAAGCGCTTTTGCCGAAAGCAGGCATTGCTCCGCATGTTCCAGCCTCGCGCGGGACAGCGCGCGTTTTTCCTCACTGCGCATAGCGCACCCCTTCCAGCCTTACGTTGCGGTAATAGGGCAGCACGTCCGCATAGCGCTCAAACTGCGCCGTCGGCACCAGCGTGGCGGAAACCGTCACGTCATGGGCCAGGCTGAGCTCGCTGTTGATGGCCGCCAGGGTGCGGCGATATTCCCGCAGTCTGTCGGGGGCCTCGTCCACCGTCAAAAGCACGTCCACGTCCGATTCCGCGTCATAATCCCCGCGGGCATAGGAGCCGTATAAATAAGCCTCCCGCAGCTTGTGGGGGAAATGGCCCTCAAAGGCACGGCATACTTCCGCCAGGATCTGTACAGCTTCATTTTGCGCGCACATAGGCGTCCTCCTCTCCGTGGGTTACTGCTTACAGTATAACAGTTAAGGGAGAAAAAGAAAAGCGTTTTTTCTCTGTCCTGCTCCCCGGTCCCCGCTGCCTGCCGCTCAGCTTCGCCCCGCGTCGCGGTTGCGGATCTCCACGCGGCGGACCTTGCCGCTGATGGTCTTGGGCAGCTCGGTGACGAACTCGATGATGCGGGGGTACTTGTAGGGGGCCGTGTGGGTCTTGACGTAGTCCTGGATCTCCTTTTTCAGCGCGTCGCTGCCCTCCTTGCCCTTGACCAGGACGATGGTGGCCTTGACCACCTGGCCGCGGATGGGGTCCGGGGCGGCGGTGATGGCGCACTCCAGCACATAGGGCAGCTCCATGATGACGCTCTCGATCTCGAAGGGCCCGATGCGGTAACCGGAGGACTTGATCACGTCGTCGATGCGGCCCACGTACCAGAGGTAGCCGTCCTCATCCATGGTGGCCTGGTCGCCCGTGTGATAGAAGCCGTCGTGCCAGGCTTCCTTCGTGTGCTCCTCGTCCCCGTAATAGCCCTGGAAGAGGCCGCAGGGGCCGCGCCCGTCCCCGGTGCGGATGCAGATCTCGCCGGTCTCGCCGGGCTTGCACTCCCGCCCCTCGGGGTCCAGCACGTAGATGTCGTAGAGGGGGGTGGGCTTGCCCATGGAGCCCAGCTTCGGCGTGGTGCCCACCAGATTCGCCACGGAAAGGGTGGTCTCCGTCTGGCCGAAGCCCTCCATGATCCGCAGGCCCGTGGCCTTGAAAAACTGGTGGGAGACCTCCGGGTTCAGCGCCTCGCCGGCGGTGGTGGCGTATTTGATGCTGCTCAGATCGTATTTGGACAGGTCCTCCTTGATGAAGAAGCGGTACATGGTGGGCGGGGCGCAGAAGGTGGTGATGTTGTACTGCTTGAACATGGGCAGGATATCGTCGGAATTGAAGCGGTCAAAGTCATAGACGAAGGTGGCCGCCTCGCAGAGCCACTGGCCGTAGAGCTTGCCCCAGAGGGCCTTGCCCCAGCCCGTGTCGGAAATGGTGAAGTGCAGGCCGTTCGGGTCCACGTTGTGCCAGTATTTGGCGGTGATATAGTGGCCCAGGGCGTAGGTGTAGGAGTGGGCGGCAATGCGGGGATAGCCGGAGGTGCCGGAGGTGAAGAGCATCAGCATGGTGTCGTCCCCGCAGGGGGTGGAGGAACTGCGCTCGTACACGTCAGAGCAGAGGGCCATTTCGCTGTTGAAGTCGTACCAGCCCTCCCGGCGGCCGCCCACCAGAATTTTCAGCATATCGGGGAAGTCCTTCGCCGCCAGCTCCGCCTGGTGAGCCACGTCCCCGTCCGCCGTGCAGACGATGGCCTTGACCCCGGCGGCCTTGTAGCGGTAGGTGAAATCATGCTCCACCAGCTGATTGGTGGCGGGGATGACGATGGCGCCCATCTTGTGCAGGGCCAGGATGGAGAACCAGAACTGATAGTGCCGCTTGAGCACCAGCATGACCTTGTCGCCCTTTTTGATGCCCAGGGACTCGAAGTAGTTGGCGGTCATGTTGGAATACTTCTTCATGTCCGCGAAGGTGAAGGTGTGGGGCTTCTTGTCGCCGCCCACCCAGACCATGGCGGTCTTGTCGGGGGCCTTGGAGGCCAGCTTATCCACACAGTCGTAGGCAAAGTTGAAGCGCTCGGTGTTCTTGAAGCGGATATCCTGCAGAACGCCGTTCTCGTCCACGTCCGTCTCGACGAACTCGTCCGCCACCGTGGACTGGCGGAGCTGGGTCAGCACCTCCTCGGTGGGGGTGCGGTCCATCTTGAAGGTGAAGTCGTCCTCCCGGGCCTTGAGCACGATGGCGTAAAGCTCGCAGGGCTTCCCGTCCAGGGCCTTGATGGCGTGGGGGGCGGAGGAGTTATAGTAGATGGTGTCGCCCTCGGTCAGGATCTCCACCCGTTCGTTGATCTGGATGAACATCTTGCCCTTGATGACGATGTCGATCTCCTGCCCGGCGTGGGAGGAAAACACCAGCTCCCCGCCCGGCTCGTAGGGGACCTTGACCCAGAAGGGCTCGGCGGACTTGTTCTTGAAGGAGGGGGCCAGGTCGTGGTAGATGAAGCCCGTGCGCCGGGCCAGGGGCAGGCCCTCCCCCTTGCGGGTAACGGTGTAAAGGGACAGGTTGGGGCTGGAGCCCTCCAGCAGGTCCTTGATCTCCACGCCGAAGGCATGGGCGCACTTGTAGATAAAGGTGAAGCCGAAGTCGGTCTCGCCCCGCTCCAGAACGCGGTATTCTTCCTCGGTGACCTCGGTCTTTTCGGCCATCTGGGCCTCGGTAAAGCCGGAGATCTCGCGCAGCTCGCGGATACGGGCCGCGACCTCTTTCAGTTGGTTTTCCATCTTCCATACTCCTTTCTTTTCGTGCTGACGGGGGAAGGCTCTGAGAACAAAAAATCCGTCCCAAGCCTTTGCTTGAGACGGATGAAATATCCGCGGTACCACTCAAATTCGCCGGAGACCGGCGCACCTCGTCAGGTTCTGTCAAACCCCTTGCCGTAACGTCGCAAACTCACGGGGGACGCCTCTTGCAAAAACGCTTCGGATCCCCGGCTCGGAAGTGATATGCCCTGGGCAGCCTCGCTGTTGGCTCGCAGCAAACGCCAACTCTCTGAAAGCTCCTCCGCCCGGCCGTCTTCGTCACAGCCTTTGTCGCTATTCGGTTGTGTAAATGATTAAAGCACAGGGAGAGCGGTTTGTCAAGAGGGAATTTTGAGAAATCAGTACTCAGGACTCAGGACTTAGTACTCAGGACTTAGGTAAACGATGATTAAAGAAGGCGGTCTGATCGTGCGATAATCCTTCCCCCAGCGGGGGAAGGTGGCACGGCGCGTCCCCCGCAAGCGCCGTGACGGATGAGGGAGAACTTATTTTTCGCCGTAAATCTCCCGCCAGTAGTCTAAAATATCCGTCTCCCGGGGTTTTTGCCCGCAGGCGGAGAGCAGAAGCAGGGCGCGGAGCAGCGGCGCGATCCGTTTTTTCATTTTCATCTTCATCCCCTCCTGCTTCTATATCCCACTATAACCCGTTTTTGTGACAGCTGCAATTGCTTTTTCATCTCTGCGGTCGCCCCTGCGCCCTTGCCCGACGAAAAAACTTGACCCACGGGGCATGGTTTGATATGATACAAAAAGAAGCGTATCGGGCCGATAAACCGCCCGAACAACGGAAAGGAGAAATAAAAATGCGGCTTTTGGATATCAAGTGCCCTTCCTGCGGGGCGAGCCTCGGCGCGCCGAGCGTCAACCAGGTCATGGTCTGCGAATACTGCGGCACGCGCTTTCTGCCCGATGAGGGGGATGCTCCGGACAAGGGGGTCGCCTGGGCGGCGGAATCCGCGGCGTCAAGCGGCATGTCCATGGAGAGCTACGCGGCCCAGCTCTGCGAGGAGCTTCTGATCGAGGCGGGCGAGTCCTCCTTCAAAAGCGCGCCGAAAATTCTGAAGGGGCTGAACGTCGGCTCTGACGAGAAGGTTTTTCTGATCCACGACGATACCTTCATGAAAAGCGGCAAAAACGGCTTCGCCATCACCGACAAGGGGCTGCACATCCGCGGCCAGGGCGAGGACGCCTCCTTCCTGGACTGGCGCGAGTTTTCCAAGCTGGGGGAGCCGGAGGACGCCGGCGCCGGCAATATCAAGTGCGGCGCGAGACTGGTCTGCTATTTCACGGACGACAACGAGATCTTTGATCTGCTTCTGCCCATGTATCAGAAGCTGCTGCGCCACGCGAAGGTTCGCTTCGCCTGAGGCGGGAAGAAAACGACAAGGAGATGAACGCCCATGGTAAACGTGGTGCTGTCCTCCCCCTTCCGTGAGGAGTGCCGGAGGATCATTTTGGAGGCGGGCGGGGACCGCTGCCGCTTCACGGAGCTGAGCCAGGACACCCCGGAGGCGGAGGCGAAGGCCGCCATGGCCGAGGCGGAGGTGCTGATCGGCTTCACCTCCCCGGCCCTGCTGGCCGAGGCCAAAAAGCTGAAATGGATGCAGATGACCTGGGCCGGGGTGGACGCCATTGACAGCTTCGTGCCCCGGGACCTGCTGCTCACCAACGCCAGCGGCGCCTTCGGGCCCGTGATTTCGGAGTACGTGATGGCGAGCCTCCTGTCCCTGGCCCGGCTGCTGCCCACCTATATCCGCCAGCAGACCTGGCAGCGCCAGAGCCGGGAGCTGACCTTAGAGGGCAAGCGGGCCCTCATTTTGGGGGCCGGGGATATCGGCGGCTGCGTGGCCCGGCGGCTGCGGGCCTTCGACGTGTACAACGTGGGCGTGCGCCGGGTGCGCCGGGCCCTGCCGGAGAATTTTGACGAGATGGTGACCCTGGCGGAGCTGGATGAAGAGCTCCCCAAGGCGGACCTGGTCATCTGCTCCCTGCCCGCCACGGCCCAGACCAAGGGCCTGCTGGACGAGCGGCGGCTGCGGCTGATGAAGGACAGCGCCATCCTTGTGAACGTGGGCCGGGGGGACCTCATTGACACCAAGGCTCTGGAGAAGGTGCTGGCCGAGGGCCATCTTTTCGGCGTGGGCCTGGACGTGACGGACCCGGAGCCCCTGCCCGACGACAGCCCCCTGTGGAAAATGAACAACGTGGTCATCACGCCCCACACCTCCGGCCTGGGCTTCGGCGCCATTTCCCAGACCCAGGTGCGGGTGGCGACGATCTGCGCGGAGAACCTGCGCCGCTATCTGGCGGGGGAGCCCGTGAAAAACGTGGTGGACCGGGCGGCGGGCTACCGCGCCACGGTCATGGACGCATAAGTGAAGGAGGAATTTAAATGACCGATATTGAGCTCATTCAGGACTTTTCGCTGGACTATTTTCGCCTGGACGGGAAGGCGGCCATCGTCACCGGGGCCAACAAGGGCCTGGGCATGGGCTACGCCGTGGCCCTGGCGAAGGCGGGGGCAGATATCTACCTGCCCTACCGCAGCGGCGACATTGAGGAGGTCAGGAGCCTCATCGAGGCTACGGGCCGCCGGGTGGAGTTCATCCAGGGCGATCTGACGGACATGGACCACATCCGCGCCATCGTGAAGGGCTGCCTGGACGCTTACGGGCACATCGACATTTTAGTGAACAACGCCGGGACCAACTGCTTCGCGGACTTTGCCGACTTCCCGGACGAGGGCTATCTGCGGGTGGTGAACACGAATCTGAACTCCGTCTACTTCCTCAGCCACGAGGTCTCCCGGGAAATGGTGAAGCAGCGCAGTGGCAAGATCATCAACATCGGCTCCGCCCTCACCTACACCGCCGACGAGCGCTGCCCCTCCTACGTCGCCGCCAAGCACGGCGTCCTGGGCCTGACCCGCTCCTTCGCCAACGAGCTTGGCAAGTACAACGTCCAGACCAATATGGTGGCCCCCGGCTTCATCGAGACGGGCTGCACCACCGGCGTGACGAGTGACGACGACTTCACCCAGCGCATCACCCGCCGCACCCCCGCGGGCCGCTGGGGCAACTTGGCCGACATTATGGGCACCATCGTTTTCCTGGCCTCCCGCGCCTCGGACTACCTCAACGGCAGCGATATCAAGGTGGACGGGGGATTTTCCACGAAGCTGGTCTAAGGCTTTAGGCATCTCTAAAAGCATTTTCTCTGCCGCCGGAG
>CAMVOG010000037.1 GCA_947169005.1 uncultured Clostridia bacterium
AGGAACCGTCCCCGGGAGGTGAAAAAACAACGGAGAGCTGAAAAAATCACCTCTCCGTTGTTTTTTCGTTTCACAGGCGTGTCAATAATCTGAAAAGTATGGTTTTCAGCAGATGATTGGCGGATCGATCTCAATGATTCATCGATTGACAGGCTTCGTATGCACGTATATAATCATGGTAAATGGTATACCATTCAGGAGGTGAGAATCATGGAGGGCTTTGGCGCCCGGCTGCGAAAACTGCGGATGGCAAAGAACATCACGCAGGAAGCCTTAGGCAGCTCGCTGGGCGTATCCGCGCAGACGATCAGCAAATGGGAGACGGGCAAAAGCTTTCCGGATATACTTTTGCTCCTGCCTCTGGCACGTTTTTTTCAGGTTTCGGTGGATATACTGATAAGCGATCAATTTGATGAGAAAAAGATGCGAACTGCAACTAGTACTATTGAAACAGTTCCTCAAAAGAAAGGAGAAACTTATATGGAAGATGAGAAAAAGATGCGAACTGCAACTAGTACTATTGAAACAGTTCCTCAAAAGAAAGGAGAAACTTATATGGAAGAATGGATGAATTATGGGATTGGAGATTTGCCGCAGGGCTTTCAGCTTCCCGCAACATGCGCATTTCCTTCCACTGCGTCTTGTACGTTTTCTTCCGGCAGTCTCTGTTCCTTTAACACGCCGCCGGTCAGCATGTGCGGAGTATTCAACAATTCTTCGACTTGCATGCCCACCTGGGCTGATACCGTCATGTGCCAAACGTTGATTTCCAACGGTTGGTGTACAACTTAATAGAAGATAGAGAGTAAATCCTTCTGTCAGATTCAATAATATTCTATACGGAGGATGGACTTGTGGAAAAGCTATGTAAATACACCATTTGCGTTCATGACACGGATGACGCTCTGCTGCTTTACAACACGCTGAATGGGGCACTGCTCCGCTTTACATCCCCTGCGCAAAAACAGGTGATCACTGCCTTAATGGGGTCAGGCACTCTGCCGGATTCGTCTGACCCGGCCCTTCACGAAGCCCTTTCGAAGCGCCAGATTCTTCTCCCCGCGTCTGTTGATGAAGCCGAGCTCGCCCGGTATCGTTTTTTGGAGGCGTATGCGCAAAGCCGCGTTTTGTCCTTTCTTGTCTATGTGACAGAGGCATGTAATTTCCGTTGCAGATATTGTCCGGAATCCCACGATCCACTTTCTATGTCAGCAAAAACAGCGGATCAATTTTGCGAGCTGGTCGAAACCGCCCTCTCCACCGGCAGATATTCCGCTCTTTCCGTGGGTTGGTTCGGCGGAGAGCCGCTGCTCAATTTCCCCGTCATTCGCCGCACTATGAAACGGCTGCGGGCTTTCTGTGAGGAACACGGACTTTCCCTTTCCGCGGGAGCTACTACCAACGGCTATCTGCTCACGGAAGACACCGTCTCGGAACTGCTTGCGCTGGGCGTCACCCAGTTTCAAATCACCGTTGACGGCATGGCGGAGACCCATGATCGACTGCGCCCGCTCGTAGACGGGACGGGAACGTGGAGGATAATTTGGGATAATCTTCGCGCAATGGCAAAACGCTCAGAGGCTTTTTCTGTCACCCTGCGCGTCAACGCAAACAGAAGCAGTCTGGCAAGCGTGAAGAAATGGCTCCTGTTGGCAGACGAAAATCTGGACATACGTTTTCACCTCATCGTTCAGCCCATCAGCAACATGGGCGGCGACGCCTCCTGTGAAGAATACTGTGATTTGGAAGAGGGACAGCGTATCCAACTTGCATTAAGCGATTATTTGGATGAGCAAACCGATCATGGCATCGGCAGGGTCGCCGCACAGTTAGCTCCTCTGGGGCTTCTGTGCAACTCCGCGCGCCCAAACTATTACATTGTCCGTACGGACGGCGGCATCGCCAAGTGTGAGCTGAATATACAAAGTGAGGCCGCCGTTTTATCACAGCCTGGCAAGACACAGCTTAAAGAAGAACTATTAGCCCAGTATCTTACCCCTGCCGTCGGTCCCTGTGAGGAGTGCAAGCTATACCCTCTCTGCTTCGGTTTGGTCTGCCCGCACAAGAAAATAATAGGTATTCCCTGCACCTATTCCGAGCACTTTCTATTGGATGAAAACATTCGTCTTTTGGCAAGGCACTTCCGCAGAAAAGACGCTCGGAAACGCAAAACGGAATAGTATGAAATCGGGTAGGAGGCCGCTCGTCGATTGATCGGCCAACCTCCCACAGAGCCGTCCCCGGGGGCGCATTTTTCAATCTTCAATCTTCGCTATTACAAAAGGGGACGTTGCAAAATAGCGCGCAAAACAAAAGCACCAGCTTAGTCCAAAAAAGACTTGGCTGGTGCTTTCGTTTGCGTTAAGTAAATGCTGATTAATTGCCAACTTGAAACAAGGCATTTTCCTTCCCCCAGCGGGGCTGCGCCCGCAGGCGCGTGAAAAAAGGGGACGGTTCTTTTGTCCCACGGTAACCCCTCAGACAGCGGCAGCCGCTCTTTTGGGACAAAGGAACCGTCCACGAGGGCATCCGTGTATTCTCATTGTAGGCAAAAACGGTGTTACAACCATTCCTCGTTGCTTACTGCCTCCTGCATCCATTCCTGCAGATTGGCATAGCTTTCTCTCTGCTCTCTCCCGGGGGCGCCAAAATCATGGACGACCTGGATCGTCTCGCCTTTTCCAATCTCATAACAAGCCACATCGTCATTATAACACTTTACGGCAAAAGGTATGAGCTTCCGATGCGGATACCTCTCCCGTATCCCTTCGATCCAGGTATTGAATTGTCTTTCTGTGAGCATATACCAATAGCCGATTCTTTCCGGGTTTCTTGCCAGCAAACGCTTAAAATCCTCCGGCCATGAAAACTCAGGATAGAGCTTTGTCGGGTCCACACTTATTCCTCCTCTCTATGAAAAAGGGGGACGGTTCTTTTGTCCCACGGTAACCGTCCCCACAGTAGAAACCGTTTTTGGGGGACAAAGGAACCGTCCCCGGCGGCAAAAGCCAGGCCACACGTCTCTTGCGTCATTCTGTGCACAGTCTCAACTCTTCAGGCAAAAATACCTCAAGTCCAACTGTGCGGCCTTTTTCATCTGCATACTCCACCTCATAGGCTTCACGCGGAGTATCAAAAACCATAACAACTGTACACAAACTGCCTTTTGGAATCAAACCCTTAGAGACAAGCGGTATAACACAGTCTAAATCCCGAAATATCATTATATCATCTCCGTTATTTCACATAAGCCGAAACAAGGTCAGGATAATCCTTATCAGGTCTGATAATCCATGCTGTCCGAACGATGGCGGTATTCCCATTCGGCCCGGTTATTGGCATATCCACAACAAATGTCTGCCCGTATTCCGTCAGATACCCCACCTTAGCCGGCGTCACAGCCAATCCACTCAGTATAGCCTGTTTAAGCAACTCACCATTTCCCGAATTAAAGCCTAAAGCAGACTGAAATACTATCGCTTTATTTCTTCCGCGGTTATGATTCATGTTCAGTGAATACTCATACAGTTTTGCAGGTGGGATATTGGCATTCTCATATTCCGGGATACGTGGAAGAACATCTCCTGTTTTATACCGAACTATTGGCTTTCTAAGTGTATCATTCATTTGTTCGCTTGTCAAGCCCTTGCCTGCCGCTGCATCTTCTCTCTGCGTCGATTTTTCTTCTTTCTCTCCTCGGATGTACCCCTCGCTGGCCGCATCCTCGCTCACCCTCGGCATCGCCCTCTCGTCCAGCGCTTCCGCGATCTCCGGCTTATTGCGCATCTGCCGCCGCATGAACTCTGCCCAGGCGGGGGCGGGGCGGCCCCGGGGCCGCAGGGAAAAGTGAAGACTGAAAAGTGAATAGTGAATAATTGCGGTGGCGCTGCGCGCTTATTTCAAATTCCCGCAAAGCGGGCTCCTCCATTTTTCATTTTTCAGTCTTCAGTCTTCAATCTTCAATCTTCAATCTTCAATCTTCAATACTCAGTCTTCAATCTTCAATATTGACAAAAAGCCGCCCCCGGCGCTCCAAATGGAACACCAGGGGCGGGATTCGTTTCACAATATTCTTTGCTCAATCGTAGGGGATAACGCCCCATTCAAAATCAATGCCCAGGGCCTCATAGGGAAAATGCTCACGGTCTACCCATCGACTGTCGTCTACTACGGTTTTACCATTGCGCCGCATGACGATGGGAGTATCGCCGTTCGCAAGAAGAAGACAGTCATCACATATTCTCAGCAGTTCGCCAATCAAATGCATCATTACTTCTTCGCCCTTTTGATACTCATCAAGAAACAAATCAAATTCAAAATCAAACTGCAAATGCAATCCGTAATCTTCGGAAAACAATCTGAGCCCAGGGTGATTGTCCAAGACCCAACACGATAGCAAATTACTTTGGAAGCCCCAAATTCTCTGATCATCTGTAATTCCCATTTTATGGTCTTCATTCTTTTTCGATAAGTCACGAACGACCTTTTTTATGTTTTCCCGTGATAATGTGGTTCCCATCAGAAAAGAGAATTCCAAGCCCACAGTCGTCACCTCCTATGAAAAAAGGGGACGGTTCCTTTGTCCCACGGTAACCCCTCAGACAGCGGCAGCCGCTCTTTTGGGACAAAGGAACCGCCCGCGGGGGCTTACAATTGTTTATATGCTTTATCCAGTTTTAAAAGCAAGAGATATAGGCGAGTGGGATTATGCATATCCCAGCCCCAAAGTTTGAAAGCATGGGCAAACGAATTTAACCAACGCTTCTCTTTTGTAGGCAAATCTTCTTGACTTACCTTTCTTAACGTCAATAGTTCAGGCATTACAACCTCTTTCAACTGTTGAAGAGTGGCCTCCCCTGCTATGCCCATTGTCCGCCGTTTGATTTCCCACCTACACTCTTCAATAGTCTCGTCCAACAGTTTCAGAAAATCGTCCATTTACTCACCCCATTCTTATTGCTACACTCGGATCAGGTAAATAGTATTGATAACCCCCTCCAGGTTGATCAAACAAAGGAGCAACTCTTCCTCCGAGAATTATAGTTCCCTTGGGAATAAGATATTGCATTACAGATAGAGCGGTATTTGTCGGAGGAAGGGCCAGTTCTCGAATCGGATCAGATAGCAGTTTAGGCGTAAACCAATAACTCAAAGAAGCAGAAGTGCCTCCGTAATAGCGATATACGATTGTATCTTCTTCAAGTACCGTTACTCTTATTTCATCCGTAAAAGCCGATCGAACGCTCTCTTGATAGGCCGCTGGTATTTTTTCCTTGATAAACAACACTACCGCCCTTGGCATATCCGCATCAGATATATTGCACCAGCGGTTTATCTCGCTCGCCGCGCTGTTCTCTCTGCTTTCAAATGTATCATCGGCTTGCTCCCCTGTCAAGTCTCTGTCCGCATCCGCTTCTTCTCTCCGCTCTGTCTCTTCTTCCGTTTCTCCTCGGATATACCCCTCGCTGGCCGCGCTCTTTTCCGCTGCGCCTCGCCCGCGCAGGACCGCCGCGGCCTCCGGGTTTTGACGCACGGCGCGGCGCACAAAGTCGTTCCAACGCTCCGGGTCCCCGTGCTTCAAGGCGGTATAGTCCCCTACGGACAGGGGCAGATTACTGAGCCTCAGCTTTTGCAGCGCGGCATATTCCGCCTTGTCCTCGCCGAAATCGACGCGAGTGCGTATGCCGTCCTCCAGGTCGCCCAGCTTTTTCGCTCCGTAGGCTCCTGCCTTCGTCGCCGCGGACAGAAACGCCCCGGAGGCCGCGGCGCGCAGCATCTCCTCCGCCGTGGCGTCGGCTGCGGCGGGGTCATAGACTGCCCTTTTGATATAGGGCGTGAAAAAGGTCGTGATCGCCTCCTCCGCCCCCTCGCCGAGTACGTCTGTCACATAGCGGAGCGTGCCGTTTGCTCTGAGCCTGCCCAGGAGCTTATTCATGACGCCCGCTTCGCTCAGACCCTCTATGCCGGAGAAAAGGTTTTCCGTGCCGACATCCAGCAGCCCTTTATAGAAGCCGTACTCAAAAGCCTCGTCCGGGCTCGCGCCCTCGCTCAGCGCTTCCTTCGCCGCGCCTCCCGCCGACGTTGTTCCGAGATAGCCCATTTGCAGCAGCCTGGTCGCCGTCTCTCCCAATCCGGCTGCTCCGGCCACATGGCCCGCCGCCAGGTTTGGCAGCAGAGAGCCCGCACCCTCGAATAGATCGCCGGTAAATTCCAGGGCATCGGATACTTCCTTGTGCTTAAACGTGTCGTCAAAATAGCTCTGAAAGGCGTCCGCGCCGAAAACATCGACTTGATACGAATCGTCCGCAATTTCTTTCAGATATTTACCGATATCAGGAGCAATCGGCCCTAAGAACGCATCTGCCGTAATGGACAGGTCGTTGTAAAAGGCTTGGTTCAAAAACTGTATCGCACTTTGCGGGGCACGGATTGCACCAATGTCAAACTTTCCTGTCAAATACCCCAGCCTGTCCCCGACTTTCATAGGAACAGGGTCGTCTATGGACCCGCCCTCCGAGCCGCCGAAACCGCTTCGCATATCAACGGTGGATCGCGGCGTGCCGGAAAGACGTTTATTGACCGTTCCCGTCCCGCTGTCCGAAACGGGCAGCGCATAGTTACGGTGGGCTATTCTTTTCTTTTCGCGGGCGGCCATGTTCTCCGCGAGGGGGCGCAGGTATTCCACCTCCTTGGGGACGTCGGCGGCCCGTGTGCCCGTGGCATTGTCGGGAACGGCGGCGCGGGAGGCGTAGGGAGCGGCTTGCGTTGGTTTAAACGCGGTGCTCGTCCGCGGGCGGCCAAAGGCCGCCCCTACGGGGCGCGGCGTTTGGTATGTCGCGTCGGCGTCGGCGCGCGCTGGTTGATAATCGCGGGTGGAGCGGCGGGCCCGCAGGTCCTCCTCCACCCAGGCTCGTTTGCTCGTTTGTCTTACGGGTATATGGATCACCACCTTGCAAAAAGGGACGGTTCCTTTGTCCCACGGCAGCCGCCCCCACAGCGGCAGCCGTTTTCCCGGGACAAAGGAACCGTCCCCAGGGTTTCATAGTGCTTAGTACTTAGTACTCAGTAATTAGTACTCAGTATCATTGTGCATTGTCCGTTGTCCATTTTCAAAGCCTCTTTTGTCATCCTGAGCGTAGCGAAGGATGACAGACCCGGTCACCTCATTGCACATTGCAAATTCAAATCGCGCCGCAGGCGCCTCCGCAATTGTCCATTGTCCATTGTCCATTGTCCATTATCACGCCAGCGCCCGCCTGCTTCTGTCCAGGCGGCGGAGGGCGCCGGTCTGCTCCTCCTCCGACGCGGTGCCGAGGAGGCGCAGGACCGTATCCGTGCTCACGGGGCCGTCCCCGTCGACGAGGCGGCGGACGTCCCGGGCGCGGGCCGCGGCGGCGGCCCTGGCGGGGATCTCGGAGGCGGCCTCCGTCTCTTCGCTCTCCGCGGGGGCCTCCTCCGTTTGCGGAGCGGTCCTGTAGGCGCCGGGCCAGGTATAGTCCGTCAGCGCGCCCCGGAGGCTCGCCAGCTCGGCCGCGGTCCAGCCCAGGGCGGCGTAGCCGGAATAGTCCCCGGCGGCGGCCAGGGTACGGGCCTTGGTGAGGCCCCGGGCGTAGGCGGTTTCGTCGGCATAGCGGCGGTCCGAAAGGGCGTCGCGCTCCCGGGCGTAGGCCCGCTGCTCGGCGGTCTCGGCCCGGTCCTGCTCCCGCTGGCCCCGCTCGTAGTCCGTCTTCTCCAGGCTCATGAGCAGGCTGAGATCGTCCCGCAGGCGGTTGTTCTCGTCCTTATAGCGGGACCAGGCCAGGCTCCACAGCTCGGGCACCTTGTCGGCGAGCTGGGCGGCGTAATAGTCCCCCGCCTGGCTGGCAGCGGTGACAGCGGCGGTGGAGGGCACGCCCCCGGTGAGGGCGGCGGCCCGGCCCAGGGCGTCCTCGGCGGCGCGGCTGCCCTCCCGGGCGTACTCCTTGCGGTAGGACTGATAGAGGGGGTCCGTCTCCGGGTCATAGGAAAAGTCCTCCCGGTTCATCAGGGCCCGGACAGTCCCGTCCAGGCTCGCCCGCCAGGGGCTTTCCCCCTCTCTGTCCAGGGGCAGGTAGCCGCTGCCGTCCGCCCCGCCGGAATAGCCGTACTTGGCCCGGACCCGCTCGGCCCCGTCGTGGGCGGCGGTCATGGCCGCCGTGTCCCCGGCGGCGTTGGCCGCGGACCAGTCCGCGGCATACTGCCGCACCGCCTCCCGGTCCTTCGCGGAGAGCAGCACCTCGTCCGCCCCGCGCTTCTTCGATGTATATGCCATGGTGATACCTCCTGGAAGAAAATAAAAAATAAGAAATAAGATAAAAGAAAAGAGATAAAAGATAAAAGATTAAAGATCAAAGATCAAAGATCAAAGATCAAAGATACTTTGAAAGCCGCACCTGTAGGGGCGGCCCCACTCCGGGGATTCCCTTCGGTCACAACTTGCCGCCCGGGTCCGCTGGACGGCAGCGCTGCCCCCCTCCCAGAAGGGGAGGGTGGCCCGCAGGGCCGGGAGGAGCCCACCGCACGCCCGCACCCGTTGCGAACGACCTGCGCCGCTGCGCCGCTCCCACGGCGGGCGCCCAAAGGGCGCCCCTACGACATCTGCCTCTCTCCTTCGCTTCCATTTAGAACAATTCGCCCATTATGCATTATGCATTATGCATTATGAATTATGCATTATGCATTATCTTCTCGCCGTTTTCTCGGAGTAGGTCTCCCAGCGGAGGCCGCGGAGGGTCCAGGGGCCGTCCGCCTCCAGGCGGAGAGCGAAGCGGGCGCAGCGGCGGAGGGGGACGGGGAGATTCGTCTCACAGAGGGCGGCGGCGCTGAGGGAGACGGCCTCCTCCCAGGCGCCCCCGTCGAAGGCCACCAGCACCCGGACAGTGACGGCCTCGGTCTCGCTCTCCCCCGGGTCCCCCACCCCCAGGCGGAGCCAGAGGCGCTGGGGCAGCTTCCCGGCGAAGCTGGCCCCGTCGAAGGGCGGCAGCTCCACCCAGGAGGAAAAGCGCCCCTCCGCCGGGGCGTCCTCCGGCCCGCCCCGGCCCAGGCTGAGCAGGGAGCCCTCCGCCGTCAGCCCCAGGAGGCACCCATGGCGGGCGGCGGCCAGGAGGCGCGTCCCGTCCTCCCGGTGCCAGACGCCCCGGGAGGGGGAATAGCGCAGCAGCTCCCAGTCCCCGCCCGGGAGCCGGGCCGAGACCACGTAGTCCAGGCCGTCGCTGCCCGCCGCCGCCGCCGTATGGGGCACGGGGCCCAGGGCCTGGCCCACGGGCCGGGGCAGGCCCCCGGCGTAGGCGGCGAAGCCCGCCGGCGAGAGATAATAGAGGGTCTCCCCCGCCACGGCGAGGCTGGCCCCGCAGCCCGCCCGGACCCCCAGGGTGGCGGCCCCCATCAGCTCGAAGTTGGCCGGGCGGCTGCCATAGACCTTGAAGACGCGGTCCTCCTTGAAAAAGCAGGGATAGCCCAGGAAGGAGCAGGCCGCCGTGAAGCCGCCCGGGGTGCCCGTCTCCAGGCTCCAGGCGTCGGTGGTGAGGCCCTCAAAGACGTTCCAGTTGAAGGGATCCCCCAGCTTAGAGCAGCAGACCGTATCCCCCTTGCAGCCCCAGAGGCGGTTTTCGTGGGAAAAGACGAAGTCCAGCTCCGGCAGGGTCCGGGCCAGGCTCACGGCGCGGCCCCTGTCGTCGGCGAGGGTGAAGCAGTTTTCGTAGAAATAGAGCACCCGCCGGTCGGCGCTCAGCTCCCGGACGACGGCGGTCTTGTTGTTGGCCGCCTCCGAGGAGCCGGAGATCGTCACCGCGTCCCCGGCCCGGAAGGGGAAGGGCTCCCCCTCCGTTTGGATGGCGTTGGCCGCCGCCTCCGCCCCGGCGTAGACCCCGTCGGTGAAGCGGACGGCGGTGGAGCTGTACGCGGCCTCCAGGGGCTCCAGGCCGCCCGCCTCGGTCCACAGGAGCTTGTCGGGCCAGATCACGACCCGCTCCCCCAGGGCGCAGAATTGCTTGAAGCTGTCCGCGACGGTGCCGATCTGCCGCCCGTCCAGCAGCAGGGCGGTCCCGTTGACGGTGAAGAGCCGCTCCCCCAGGGCGAAGAGCCCGTTGGGGCGCTCATAGAGGGCCAGGACCCGCCGGGGCGGGCGGCTGCGCAGGAAGGGGGCCGCCTCGCCGCAGAGATTCTGCATGGCGGCCAGGCTCCCCTCCGCCGCGCCCTCCCGGCGGTCCAGGCCGGAAAAAGCCCGCAGCTCCCAGCTCCGCGAGCCGGGCGCATAGGGCAAACGTGGCAGGATCATGACGTCACCTCTGAAAACAAAATAAGAAATAAGAAATAAGATAAAAGATAAGAGATAAGGGATAAGAGATAAGAGATAAGAGATAAGGGATAAGAGATAAAAGATAAAAGATTAAAGATACTTTGAAAGCCGCACCCCGTAGTGGCGGCCCCACTCCGGGGATTCCCTTCGGTCACAATCTGCCGCCCGCGTCCGCCGCACCCTGTAGGGGCCACCGTCCTCGGTGGCCCGGCGTCGTGAAGCGGCGCCAGCGCCGCAAGGCGCTGAAACTGTGCCGCGCCGCGTTGATCCTCCCGGCGGGCGCCCGAAGGGCGCCCCTACGGGTGGGCGCTTCGTTCTCACGCAAACGGGAAATTCGCGCCGCACATTGCACATTGCACATTGCTAATAGCTAATTGCTAATAGCTAATAGCTAATAGCTCATTGCTCATTGCTCATTGCACATTGTCCATTGTCCCTCACGACGGGTCAGTGAGCTGGACGGTGATGGTGGCGCTCAGGGTGGCGCTCTCATACTGATTCAGGGTCACGGGGGAATCCAGCAGAGCCCGGTAGAGCAGGATATCCGGGTAGGAGCTGCTGCCCCGCCAGGCGCGGCCCACGATGCCCCATTCCGTTACCGTCACCGGGTTGACGCCGGTGTTCTGGATCGTGGCCTTCACCTCCTTGGAGGCCGTGTGGGTGCTGTCGTCATAGCTCAGCGCCCCGTTCACGATGGCCACGCGGGAGATGCCGCTGGTCCACTTGTGGGACAGGCCCAGGTCCGTCGCGGCGGGAGCCGCGGTGCCGGTGCCGAAGATCAGCGCCGGGTAGGAGCTGCTGGCGACGTTGACGTTCTGGTAGCTGCCCATGGGCAAGGCGCCGTTGTAGCCGTCTACCACGTTCCCGTTCTCGTCCCGGACGGTGCTCCAGCCGTTGCGGACGAAGCCGCAGAGCATGGCGTTTTTCACGCCCTGCCAGTTGTTGGTCCATACGCCTTCAGACATATATCACGCTTCCTTTCCTTCAGGCATAAAGGTCGTTTTCCATTTCATCATGGCTCACCCGCGCCACGGCGGAGGCCGCGGCGGTAAAGGCAGCCGTATCCGCCCGGAGGCTGTGGCTGTGGAACTGCGTCCCGGCCGGGGCGGGCGGCGTCAGCAGGGCCGGGCCTGCCGGGAAGAAGGCGCTGCCGCTCCGCTGCTCCGCCTGGCCCGTGAACAGCCAGCCCTCCGCCCAGGCGCCCAGGCCCGGGCGGGCGGAAAAGGCCGCGGCCCCGGCCCGGTCCTGTCGGGGATGCTTCACCGCCGCGGCCCGCCGCCAGTTGAACAGCCCCCCGCCCCCCAGCCGCAGCAGGTTCCACTTCCCGCCCACCGCCAGCCCCAGGGCAAAGCTCTTTTTGTCGATCATGTGGTTCCTTTCTGTAATTCAGTCTATAGTCTATAGCTAATAGCTGACAGCTACACACATTCTACCGTGAACTGCTGCCCGTCGGGCCAGGTGAGGGTAAGGGTGCCGTCGGCGTCCTCATGGAGGCCCAGGACGCAGGGGCGGGCCAGCTCCCCCTCCGGGAGCACCGTGACGGTGCCCCCCTCGGAGTCCAGGCGGATGGAGGCCCGGCGCTGGCTCAGGTCCGCGAAGCCGTCGTCCCGGAGCCAGAGGCCCGCGTCCACGCCCCGGGTGGTGCGGTAGACCAGCTCCATGCTGTCGCTGCTTTTCAGCAGCCGTCCCCGCCCGTAAGTGCCCGTGGGGTCCTCGCTGCGGGGCAGGCCCGCGCCGAAGCGCAGCAGGGGCGTCACCGTCGTGACGCCGTGGCGGTCCTCCTCCTCGGCAAAGCGGAAGCTGGCCTTCACCAGCTCCTCATAGACGTAGACCATCACGGGCCAGGCGGTCTCCTCCCGGCCGGTCATGGCGCTGTGTTCCGCGTCCCGCCACCAGAAGCGGCGCCCGTCCACCGTGAGCTGCACGGAGCGGCTCCCGTCCGTGGTAGCGGAGATGAAATCGAGCTGCTCATCGTGGGCATAGAGATAGCGCAGCTCCGAGGTGTCGCCTTGAAGCCAGCGCCGGGCCCGCCGCCAGTCGGTGCGCAGGCGGTCCACGGTCAGGTCCGCCACGGCCCCGTATTCGGCGCTGAGCTCGTCCGCGATGAGGCTCTCGGTAACGACGAGGCCCGCCCGCAGCTCCTCCTGCCAGGCGGCCAGCTCCGCGCTGTTGAAGTTCTCGGTGTTCAGATTGCGCAGGGTGTAGCGCAGGTTTTCCAGCAGGAGAAAAAGGTAATTTTGCAGGGCCGTGAGCTTGGCCTCCACGCTGCCGCAGCGCTCCAGCTCCGGCATGGCCAGCTCGGCCTGGAATAGATCGTTGGGCAAAAGGAACCCCCCTGTGTGGGAAATAAGATAAGGGATAAGAGATGAAAGATAAAAGATTAAAGAT
>CAMVOG010000038.1 GCA_947169005.1 uncultured Clostridia bacterium
CTGCGAGCGGGACGAGCAGCTCCGCTGGGACGTGGGCTCCGAGCTCGTGGACTTCCGCCTTTCGGATTGCTTCATCCAGCGCCTGAACGCCGAAACGCTCCGGCCCGAGGGCCCGCCCGTCGGCGTCGGCACCGGCTGGTGGCACCAGTTCCATACCCGCTTTGCCCTCGCGCCCAACGGGGCCGTGTTCTGCACCTATCTGGAAAGCGGCAGCGGCGGCACGCGCCTGCGCTGGTTCTGCTTCGAGGGCCGCGGCGAAGCCCTCGCGCCCGCAACTGCGGCGGAAAGCGGCCACACCCTGCGGCGCCAACAGATCGAGGGCGTTTACAGCGTCGGCGGCGGGGACGGCGACGGCAGGACCGCCCGGCTCATAGCGGGCTGCGATTACCGTTGGAACGGCACGGCCTGGGAGGCGAACGAGAACGTCTCCTATCCCGGTAAGACCTTCGATACCTTTGCCGGGGGCGACGGGCTCTATATCGCCGCCTGGTCCGGCAGCGTCCTGCGGCTGTCGCCCGGGGCCTCGGCGGGGGAGGACAGGCTGGAATTTGCCGCCGACTTCGGCGAGTGCGGAGACGGGCCCTGCTGCGGCGTCTGGGCCGACCGGGACGGGACCCTTTGGGTCGCCGCCGCCGACGGAACGGTCTGGTCGAAGCCCCGGGGGGCCGCGAGGGCGGCAAAGCGCTTCGACCTGGGGGCGGTGGGCTATGATTTCCACTCCATCCACGGCAGCGGGCCGAACGATATCTACGCCGTCGGGGACCGCGGCCTCCTGGTCCATTGGGACGGGGCGGCCTGGACGCGCATCGAGACTCCCGTCTGCACGGCGCTGAACGGCGTGCGGGCCGACGGCGCGGGGGCCTGGGCCGTCGGGGACGGCGGCGTGGTGCTCCGCGTCGAAAACGGCGTTTGCACCCGGGTCGCCTCGCCCAGCGAAAGCAATCTCTACGATATCTGGAGCCTGAGCGCAGAGCGCTTCTTCGTCTGCGGGCTGAACGACGGGGCCTGGTATTGGCAGAACGGCGCCTGGTATCGGCTCGCCATCGACCGCAGCGACCCGGAGAACGAGTACGCTCCCGCCGCCTTCGGCGCGCTGACGGACGTGTTCGGCGTCGCGGAGGGGGAGAAGCTGCGCCTCTTCGTCCTCAGCGTCGCGGAAGAGAACGGCGGCGTTTATACCGTTACGCTGCCCCTGCTGGCAAGCGAGCGCCCGTCCGGGGCGCACGTGCCCGGCGAGCCGACGGAGGAAAACCGCGTCGAGCCGGGCTGCACCGAGGCGGGCTATTTCGAGCGAGTCGTCCGCTGCCGGGACTGCGGGGCCGAGCTGAGCCGCGAAACGGTCACGCTTGAACCGCTGGGGCACGACTGGGGCCCGTGGTCGGCCTTTTCCGAGCCGAATTGCATCTATGACGGCGTCGCCATCCGCACCTGCTCCCGCTGCTTTGCCTCGGAAACCAGGCCGATCCCCGCCCGCGGCCACGACTGGACCGATTGGACCGTGACAAGGGAGCCCACTCTTGACGCCGAGGGGGAGGAGACACGCCGCTGCCGTCTCTGCGGCGAAACGGAGACCCGCCCGATCCCGAAGCGGGAGCCTGTCACGGGCGATCTGAACCTCAACGGCGTGCTGGACGCCGGGGACGCGGCCCTGCTCTTCCGGGCCGTCTCGTCGGGCCAGACCGACCCGCAGACTATGGACCTGACGGGCGACGGCCGGGCCAACGGGCGCGACGCCATGCTGCTTTTCCGCCGCGTGATAAAGTAAATTTGCCCCTTCCCCTTGCCTGCGGCGGCAAAAGGGGCTATACTGAAAGCATCAACGGAATGGAAAGGAGCTGTTTTCCATGCCCAGTACCAAGGCCCCCGGGGGCTTGAAGCTGAACGTAAAGCGCACCTGCCTTATCGGCTTTGCCTTCTTCGGCATCCTTCTGCTCTGGCAGGTTTACGATTCCTGGTGCCCCACCTTTCTGACGGATATTTTCGCCCGGCGGATGTACGATCTTTCCTCTGCCCAGCTCAAGGCGGGGGACCCGGATAAAATTCTGAACGTCCAGTGGCTCGTGGGCCTGGTCATGGCCTGCGACAACCTGGCGGCGCTGATCCTGCTGCCCATATTCGGGCGGCTTTCGGACCGGACCCAAAGCCCCATCGGCAAGCGGATGCCCTTCATCCTGATCGGTACCCTCGTCGCCGCCGTGGCTTTTCCCTTTATTCCGCTCTTTTTCCATCAGAACAACGTGCTGGGCATGGTGCTGATGATGGGTGTGGTGCTGCTGTTCATGATGATGTACCGCAACCCCGCCGTGGCCCTCATGCCGGACATTACCCCCAAGCCCCTGCGGGCCAAGGCCAACGGCGTCATCAATATCATGGGCTACCTGGGCGGCGCCTTTGCCACGGTGCTGGGCATCTTCCTCAAGCTCTCGGACTATATCAACGTGCCGGACGAGGCCCGGCGGCTTTGGATCATCGAGATCCCCTTCCTGGTGGCCTCCGTCCTTATGGCGATTTCTGCCTTCGTCCTCTTTGCCACCATCAAGGAGAATAAGCTGGCGGAGGAGCTCAGGGAGGAGCTGGCCGAGGGCGAGCGCCTGGCCGCCGTGGAAACCCCCGTCACGGATGAGGGGCCCATGTCCCGGGCCAACCGCCGCATGCTGCTGGCCATCCTCGGCGCGGAATGGCGGATAACGCCATCGGCACTTATATCGGCAATTACGTGATCTATTACCTCAATTCCGCCTCCAGCTCCACCATGCTGCTCACCATCATCGGCGGCGTCGCCAGCGTGGCGGGCTTCGCGGTAGCCGGGGCGATTGCGGACCGCATCGGACGCAAGTGGACCATTTCGCTGGGCCTCGGCGTCACGGTGCTGGCTATAGCGGCCATGTGCTTCGTCGCTCCCACGGGCCGAGTCACGGGTGCCAATGGGGAAATGGCCTTCCCAGCTGCCCTCTTCGGCGTATGGGCCGTGAAGGGCTTCGGCATGGCCCTGGTGCATAACTGCTCCTTCCCCATGGTGGTGGAGCTCTGCTCCAGCAAAAAAATCGGCCAGTTTACGGGCTATTATTACGCCGCCAGCATGTCCGCCCAGACCGTTACCCCCGTGCTGCTGGGCCTCATGTTCCGCGTGACGCTGGCCTGGCGGGCCCTGCCCGTTTACGCGGCCATCCTCTTTGCCCTGAGCTGCGCGGTCTTCTGCGCGCTGGTGAAGAATATCAAGGCCCGCAAGGTGGAGAATGCCCGCGGCCTTGAGGCTATCGAAGGCGACTGAGGAGGCGGAGAAATGAAAAAAGGAATCCTTGTCGCGGCGGGGGCCGCCGCGGCCCTGCCCCTCTTTCTGCTGGCTCCCGGCCGGGCGGGGAAGAAAAAGGCCCCCTTCGTCGGGCGCAGCTTCGCCCACCGGGGCCTCCATACGGAGGACCGCTCTGTGCCGGAAAACTCTCTTGCCGCCTTTCGCCGGGCGGTGGAGGCGGGCTACGGCATCGAGCTGGACGTGCAGCTCTCCCGGGAAGGGGAGGTGGTCGTTTTTCATGACGATACCCTGGATCGGGTCTGCGGCGTGCCCGGGCGTGTGGACGCCCGGAGCCTCCCGGCCCTGCGGCGGCTCCGTCTCTGCGGAACGGAGGAGGGCATTCCGCTCTTTTCCGAGGTCCTGCGGCTGGTGGCCGGGCGCGTCCCCTTGATCGTGGAGCTGAAAACGGGCCACCGCAACCGGCTTTTGTGTGAAAAGGCCCTGGCCTATCTGCGGCGCTATGAGGGCCCCGCCTGCATCGAGAGCTTTGATCCACGCATCGTGGCCTGGTTCCGCTTCCACGCCCCGGAGCGCTTTCGGGGTCAGCTTGCCCAGCTCCCGGAGGAGTATCGGAAGGACGGGATGAATCCGGCGGTGGCCTTTGCCTTGGGCAACACCCTTCTGAACGCCGCCGCCCGCCCGGAATTTATTGCTTACCGGATCGGGCCCCGGCCCCTGCCGGTGCGTCTGGCGGAGCGCCTGGGGGCCGTCCCCGTGGGCTGGACGAGCCACGAGCCCGGCAACGAAGAGGGGAGAGGGGCCGTGATCTTCGAGTTTTATACGCCCCCGACCCATTTCGCAGAATAAAAAAAGCGCGGAGGACCGTCAAAAGTCCTCCGCGCTCTTATATACGCTGCATTTTTTACCAGGCAGTAGCCGGGTCGATCTGCTCATAGGCGGCCGTATATTCCACCTGGGCCTCGCTGATCCAGCTTTCCACGATGCTGTTGAAGATGGAGCTGGCCGCGTTGTAGCGCAGGGTGTAGCCGTAAGAAGCGTCACTCACGGCGACGCCGTCGGGGTCCAGGGGCAGACGCATGACGATGGTGTAGCCGTATTCCATCTCCACGATGTCGCTGAAAGCGTAATCCTCCAAGGCTTCCACCGCGTCCTGGAAGGCCTGCACCATCTCGCCCCGGCGGAACAGATACCCCTCGGGATTGGTGGAGAGCCCCGGGTCCTCGCTGAAATCCCACATCCGCGCGTCAAAAACCGCAACGGGATCCTCAGCCTCCTTCAGCTCCGCCAGAACGCCCTCCAGGGTCCGCAGCTTCTCCGCCATGGCTTCCTCGTCCAGCGGATTTCCCTCCGCGTCCTCATTGTCCATCAGAATGTGCTTGGCCCGGAAGTAATTGTTCTCGCTGCCGAACAGAATGGCCTCCTCATCCGAGAGCTTTTCCCCCTGGCTGCCGAACATCTCCGCAAAAAGGTCGCTGTAATGGAAGGAGGAAAGCAGCATGGAGCGCATCAGCTCGTCCGTCAGATAATTGGCCGTCAGATATTCCAGGTAGGCGTCCTCGCCGCCCACATACTGTATGTTGCTCTGGATGATGCCTTCGATCTCCTCCATATTTTCCTCTGTGGCGACGATGCCCTTTTCCGCCGCGGACTGGTCCACGACCTTGTAGAGAATGGCGGAGTGAAGGGCGTCCTGCAGGGCGTAGTCCCGCATGGTCAGCTCGCCGTAAACGATCTGGTCCCAGTCGGTGTTTTCATCGATGGCGATGCCCTGATAGCTCAGCCCGGCATAGAGCCAATAGCGAAACTCCTCCCAGGTGACGCCCTCGCCGTTGACGGTGAGCACGATTTCTTTCGGGTCAAGGCCCGTTGCCGCGGGCTCCTGGGCAGGCTCCTCAGCGGGGGTCTCCTCCGGCTGCTCCGTCACGATGGGATTCGGCTCTGCCGCTAAGGTGTCCTCGGCGGAAAAGCCCTCCGCCTCGGGCGTCGTCTGCGTATTGCCCGCGCTTTGCCCGCCGCAGGCGGCGCAGCCCAGCAGCAGGCCCAGGGAAAACCCCAGGGCGGCCAGCTTTCTTGCAATCTCCTTCATTCCGCGTTTGCTCCTTTCTCCGCAGGCAGCATCTTCCTGTAGGCTCGCACGAAGTCAAAGGCCTCGTCCAGCACCTCCTGCGGGTAGCGTATTTTCACACTTACCGCCGGGTCCGCCCCGGCCTCGACCTTGACCCGGCCCCGGAACTGAGGCTGGGCGTAAAGGCCCGAAATGATCTCCATATTGAAATCGGACAGCTTGAAGATGATCCGCCCGCTCTTCTGGCTGATCTCCGTAAAGCCCAGGGCCGCGGCGTCGCTGCGCAGCAGCGCCACCCGGATCAGCTCGTTTACGGGCTCGGGCGGCTCGCCGAAGCGGTCGATGAGCTCGTCCAGCATGTCGTCCGCGTCCTCCTGGCTTTCGATGAGGGCGATGCGCCGGTAAAGGTCCATGCGCTGCTCCGCCGTTTCCACGTAGTCGTCCGGGATGTTGGCGGAGATGGTGAGGTCCGCCGTGCAGGAGGAGGGCTTGCGGCTTTTTTCGCCTTTTTCCTCCAAAACCGCCTCTTCCAGCAGCTTTAAGTACATGTCGAAGCCCACGGAGATCATGTGCCCGGATTGCTCCGCACCCAGCAGATTGCCCGCGCCGCGGATCTCCAGGTCCCGCATGGCGATGCGCACGCCGGAATTGAATTCCGCGAATTCACGTATGGCGGACAACCGCTTGGTGGCGATCTCCGTGAGTACCTTGCCCCGGCGGAAGGTAAGGTAGGCGTAGGCGTGGCGGGAGGAGCGGCCCACCCGCCCGCGGATCTGGTGGAGCTGGGCCAGGCCCAGCCGGTCCGCGTCCTCAATGATAAGGGTGTTTACGTTGGGTATATCAATGCCCGTTTCAATGATGGTGGTGCATACCAGCACCTGGATCTCGCCGGAGGCCACCTTATCCATCACGGAGCGCAGCATTTCCTCTGACATCTGCCCATGGGCCACACCCACGGAGGCCCCTTCGATCATCCTGGCGATCTGGCTGGCGCAGCGGTCAATGGTCTCCACCCGGTTGTGGAGATAATAGACCTGGCCGCCCCGGGCCAGCTCCCGGCGAATGGCGTCCGCCAGCACGCTCCAGTTGTGCTCCAGCACATAGGTCTGCACGGGCCGCCGTCCGGTGGGGGGCTCCTCGATCAGGGACATATCCCGAATGCCCGCCAGCGCCATATTCAGCGTGCGGGGGATGGGCGTGGCCGAGAGGGTCAGCACGTCCACCTGCTTGGCCAGCTCCTTGAGCTTTTCCTTGTGGCTTACGCCGAAGCGCTGCTCCTCGTCCACCACCAAAAGCCCCAGGTCCCGGAACTTTACGTCCTTCTGGATCAGCCGGTGGGTGCCGATAACGATATCCGCCGTGCCGTTTTTGATCTTTTTCAGGCTTTCCGTCAGCTGGGCCCCGCTGCGGAAGCGGCTGAGGACCTCGATCTGAATGGGATAGCCCGCGAAGCGCTTCACCGCCGTGACGTAATGCTGCTGGGCCAGCACCGTGGTGGGCACCAGAATGGCCGCCTGCTTGCCGTCCATCACGCATTTCATCACGGCCCGCAGGGCCACCTCCGTCTTGCCGAAGCCCACGTCCCCACAAAGCAGCCGGTCCATAGGCGTGGCTTTTTCCATATCCCGCTTGATCTCGTCGATGGCCCGGAGCTGATCCGGGGTCTCGGCGTATTCAAAGCGCTCCTCAAATTCCCGCTGCCATTCCGTATCGGGGGAGAAGGCGTAGCCGGGTCTGCGGCTGCGCTCGGCATAGAGCTGAATGAGCCCCTTGGCCAGGTCCTTGGCGGCGCTTTTGGCCCGGCTCTTGGAGCGCTGCCATTCGGTGCCGCCCAGCTTGTTCAGCCGCACCTGATGCTCCTCGCCGCCGCTGCCGATGTACTTGGAGACCAGGTCAAGCTGGGTCACGGGCACGTAGAGACAGTCGGTCCCCGCGTAGGAGATCTTGATATAGTCCTTCCAGACGTTGTCTACCTGTAATTTAAAGATGCCCTCGAAGCGCCCGATGCCGTGGTGCTCATGCACCACCAGGTCCCCCTTGGACAGGTCCGTATAGCTTTGCAGTCGGTTGCGGCTGCTGCTTTTTTTCTTTTTCTTCCCACTGAGATAGGCTCCGCCCGCCGTAAGCTGGCCCTCTGTGATCACCGCCAGCTTGACGTTTGGGTACTCGAAGCCCGCGGAGAGCAGGCCCACGGAAACGGCGCAGCGCCCCTTGTCGGGCAGCTTGTCCAGATTATAGTCCAGGCTGACGGGGAGGCTCAGCCCCGTGAGGTATTCAAAGAGCAGCTCGGCCTTCCGCTGGTCCCCGGTAAGGACCACCACGCGAAAGCCCTCCTTGAGATAGTGGACGATATCGCTTCCCGCCGTTTGCAGGCTGCCGCCGTAGGAGGGGAGCTGCTTCGCCGTCAGGCTGAGCAGGGCCCGGGGCGCCACGGGGTAGCTGCTGCCGAGGAAGTTATCCAGCATTACGAGGGGATAGTCTGTCAAGGCTTCCACACAGGCGCCCCATTCCATGGCGCAGTCCGCCTGGCTGCCGTCCATCAGCCCGGCCTCCAGCACAGCCTCCACGTCCTGGGAAAGCTGCCAGCTCCAGTTCTTGCAGCGTTCCTGGATGCGGCTCGGCTCGCAGAGGATCACCACCGCGTCCGGGGGAATATAGGCCGCTGCCGTGCGGTTTTCCTCATATAAAAGCGGCAGATAGCGGTCCGCCGTATAGAAGGGGAGCCCCCGCCGCAGCCGCTCCAGATCCGCCGCCACCGACTCCATCAGCGCCTTGGAGGGCGTCTTGCGGCGGGCGATGCGCTTCTGCAGCGCCTCCAGCTTTTCGATAAAGGCCTTCTCGCCGCCGGGGCAGAGGGCCGGCAGCGCCTCCGCCGTGGGAAGGACCTGGGCGAAGCTGACGTTTTCCAGCCGCCGCTGGGTCTCCACGTCGAAGAGCCCCATGGAGTCGATCTCATCCCCGAAGAACTCACAGCGCACGGGGGAGGCGAAGGCGGGGGAGAAGAAGTCCACGATGCCGCCCCGGGCGGCAAACTGGCCCATGCCCTCCACCTGGTCGCAGCGCTGATAGCCGCAGGCCAGAAGGGAGGCGACCAGCTTTTCCGGCCCCAGCTCGTCCCCCAGCCGCAGCTCCAGAGAGGCTTCCTGTAACTGCTCCGGCGGCAGGGTGCGCTGCAAAAGCGCCTCCGCCGTGGAGACCACGATCCCCGCGGTCCCGGCCATGACGCCGTGCAGGACCCGCAGCCGATCATGCTCCGCGTCCCGGGACACGCCGGAAACGTCGTAGAAATTGAATTCCCGCGCCGTCAGCCGCAGGGCCTCCTCTTCACAGAGCACCGCCAGGTCTGCCCGCAGCCGCTCCGCCTCCGCCTCGTCGGAGCAAACGAGCCAGAGGGGCCTTGTCGTCACGCGGCGGATGGCCGCGGCGGTGTGGGCCTTGTGAACGTCGGAAAGACCGCTGTACACCAGCGGGCAGCCGCCGCCGTCGATGCGGTTGATAAGCTGCTTGAAGTCGCTTTCCAGCATCAAGGCCCGGCTCAGAGCCAGCATGGCAGATCACCTCCGTGAAAAAGAGTCAAACAATATTTTACCTGTTCTTTATGAATAATTCAAGAGCAAATTCTTGTCCTTTTGTGACGCCTGTGATATAATAGATAAAATGAATCAATATGAGGAGTTGCCATGAAGACGAACTACCAGCAGGCGCTGGATGGCATTCTTTCCCGCCTCCGGGAGGAGGAAAGGCGCCCCACGCTCCTGCTGCATGCCTGCTGTGCCCCCTGCTCCAGCTATGTGCTGGAATATCTGACGGCGTATTTTGACATTACCCTGTATTTCTATAACCCCAATATCCACCCCCGGGAGGAATACGACAAGCGCCTGGGGGAGGTGGAGAAGCTGCTTAGGCTGGCCCCCTTTGGCCGGGGCGTGGAGCTGATCGCCGGGCCCTATGACGACGAAGCCTGGCTCGAGGTCGTTCGCGGCCGTGAGGGAGACCGGGAGGGAGGGCCCCGCTGTGCCCTCTGTTTTGAAAAGCGCCTGGCCTCTGCCGCGAGTCTGGCGGCGGAGCGGGGCGCGGATTGGTACTGCACCACCCTCAGTATCTCGCCCCACAAGGACGCCCGCTTGCTTAACGAGCTGGGGGAGCGGATCGGCCGGGAGGCGGGCGTGCCCTTCCTGCCCTCGGATTTCAAGAAGCGGGACGGCTACAAGCGCTCCACGGAGCTCTGTGCGGAATACGGCATCTACCGACAGAATTACTGCGGCTGCCGCTATTCCATCTGGTTTGACTGAAAGGAGATCACGTAATGAAAAAGGTAGTATCTCTGCTGCTGGCCCTTGTCCTGGTGCTTGGCCTGGCCCTTCCCGCCGCCGCGGCGGGGGAGACGGTTGTGTTCCGGGGCTCGCAGACGGACCCAAGCCGCGAGGAGCTTCTGGCGGTCTACGCCGCCGCCATCGCGGAGGCCGCCTGGCCGGGCATCGAAAACGGCGGCGGGGTGGAGACACAGACGAGCCTGCGCTTCAGCTCTCCGGAGAAAATGGCGGAGACCCTTCGCCTGCTGAAAAACGCTGGCCTCAGCGACGGAAACGACGGTTATTCGATCCTCTTTTTCGATAAGGTCCTGCCACTTTGCTATGATGAGCTGCTGACCGTTACGGTAGAGGAATATGACGCGGACTGGCATTACACGGAGTATACCGCCGACGGGCACTATCGCAAGAGCGGAACGGGCCCTGTCCACGACCCGGGCCTGCTGGAAAGCAGCTTTACCGTTTCCGGGGACTTTGACGACATGCGGGCAAGGCTGTTCCAGATCGCGGAGGAGGCCCGCAGCGCCGCCGGGGACGACCGCGGCCGCCTGGAATATATCAACCGCTGGCTTATCGATCATGTGACCTATGGCCGCTCAGAAAAGTACCTGGCGGAGGTCCGGGAGGATGGCTCCCGTGTCTATTGGAGCAACGGCGGCCAGAGCGTGAAGGAGCTCTTGGAGGACGGCATGGCCGTCTGCGCGGGCTATACCCATACCACCAGCTATCTCTGCTTCCTGCTGGGCATTCCCAATGTGGAGCTGTGTACCTCCGATCACACCTGGAACCTGGTCCTGGTGGATGGGGAATGGAAGATGCTGGACACTACCTGGGACGACAGCACAGGCCGTGAGTACGCCTTCTTCCTGGTGGATGAGATCGAGGGCGCGGACCATGACTGGCTGAGCTCCGAGGACCCCGAGACCATCGAGGCCGCCAAGACCCTGGCCGTTGCCGTGCAGGAGCGCATCGCTCTGCTGAAGTCCCTGGGCACGCGGCGCATCTCCGTCCGCGTGGGCGAGGAAAACGTGGGCTGGACGGACGCCCTGCCCTTTATTGACGAGCATGACCGCACCCTGGTCCCTCTGCGGGCGGTCGCCAACGCCCTGGGGCTGGAGGTTGCCTGGGACGGCGCGGCCCGTGAGGCGAGCTTCACGAAAAACGGGCGCACGATCCGTTTCCCCATCGGCAGCCAGACGGCCTATACCACCGAAGGCGCGCTGGAAATGGACACCGCCGCCATCATCCGCAATGACCGCACCTATGCCCCCATCCGCTATCTGGCCGAGTACTTCGGCAGCACGGTGGGCTGGGACAACACAACGAGAACGGTGCTGATCGGCTGAGACGGGCGGCGAAACATTGACAAAAGCCCACAAACGTGCTATCTTGAATAGAAAATCCAGCTTTTGGGAGAGAAGAAGAATGAGCAAGGGAAAGTTTTATATCACCACGCCGATCTATTATCCCTCGGATAATCTGCATATCGGCCATGCCTACTGTACCGTGGCGACGGACGCCATGGCCCGCTATAAGCGGCTCTGCGGCTATGAGGTCATGTTCCTCACCGGCACGGATGAGCACGGCCAGAAGATCGAGGAGAAGGCCAAGGCCGCGGGCGTCACCCCCAAGGAATTCGTGGACAAGATCGTGGAGGGCCCCCGGGGCGTCAAGTCCCTGTGGAAGCTGATGAATATCTCCAACGACCGCTTTATCCGCACCACGGACGAGTATCATGTAAAGGCCATTCAGCGCGTCTTCAAGAAGATGTACGACAACGGCGACATTTACAAGGGCAAGTATGAGGGCTGGTACTGCACGCCCTGTGAGAGCTTCTGGACCGAGAGCCAGCTGGTGGACGGCAAGTGCCCCGACTGCGGGCGCGAGGTCAAGCGGGCGGAGGAGGAAGCCTATTTCTTCCGTGCCAGCAAGTACGCCGACCGGGTGCGCAAGCTGCTGACCGAGACGGATTTCCTGGAGCCGAAATCCCGCGTCAACGAGATGGTGAATAATTTTATCGATTGTGAGGGCGGCTTGCAGGACCTCTGCGTCTCCCGCACCAGCTTTACCTGGGGCGTTCCCGTGGATTTTGACCCGAAGCACGTGGTCTACGTGTGGGTGGACGCGCTCTTCAATTATATGACTGCCCTGGGCTATATGAACGAGGAGTATGACGATCTGGCCGAGTTCTGGCCTGCCGACGTTCACTTCGTCGGCAAGGAAATCGTGCGCTTCCATTCCATTTACTGGCCCGCCTTTCTGATGAGCGTGGGCGAGCCCCTGCCGAAGAAGGTCTACGGCCACGGCTGGCTGGTCATCGACGGCAAGAAAATGGGCAAGTCCCTGGGCAACGTGGTGGACCCCTACCTGCTGGCCGAACGCTATGGCGTGGACGCGCTGCGCTTCTTCCTGCTGCGCACCTTCCCCTTCGGCTCTGACGGGAACTTTACCAATGAGCTGCTGATCAGCACGATCAATACGGACCTGGCCAATGACCTGGGCAACCTTCTGAGCCGTTCCACTGCCATGGTGGAAAAATACTTCGGCGGCACCCTGCCCACCGTCCAGGACGAGGGCCCGGAGGACGCCGCTCTTATGACGCTGGCCTCCGGCCTGCGGGACCGTTACGAGGCGCAGATGGAGAAATACCAGCTTCAGAACGGCCTGGCCGAGACCTTCGCGCTGATCCAGCGCGCCAATAAGTATATTGATGAGACCGCTCCCTGGGTGCTGGCAAAGGATATGGAGGCCAACGGCCCGCGCCTGGCCCGCGTGCTCTACAACCTGCTGGAAAGCTGCCGCATCGCCGGCGTGCTACTTACGCCCTTTATGCCGGAGTCCTGTGAAAAGCTCTTCGCGCAGATCGGCGCTGCCGCCGAAGTGCAGACCTGGGACAGCGCTGCCGTTTGGGGCGCGCTGCCCGCCGGAGTAACGGTCACCAAGGGGCCGGCCCTCTTCCCGCGCATCGACGCGGAGAAGGAGCTGGAGGCCCTGGAAAAGCTCCTGGCCCCGAAGAAGGAGGCGGAG
>CAMVOG010000039.1 GCA_947169005.1 uncultured Clostridia bacterium
GCATCACCGCCATCCAGATGGATCTGAAGAACGACGGCCTCAAGCACGAGATCGTGAAGAACGCCTTTGAGATCACCCGCGAGGCCCGCATCCAGATCCTGGACGAGATCATGCTCCCCGCCATTTCCGAGCCCCGCAAGGAGCTCTCCCCCTACGCTCCCAAGATGCTCAGCATGAAGATCGACGTGGACAAGATCCGCGAGGTCATCGGCTCCGGCGGCAAGGTCATCCAGAAGATCGTGGCCGAGAGCGGCGCGAAGGTGGACGTGGAGGAGGACGGCAGCATCTTCATTTCCTCCGAGGATATGGATGCCTGCCTCAGAGCCAAGGCCATGATCGACAACATCGTGTTCGTGCCCGAGGTGGGCGCCATCTACCGCGGCAAGTGCGTCAATTACCTCACCAGCAAGAAGGACGGCTCCCAGATGGGCGCCTTCATCGAGATCGTCCCGGGCAAGGACGGCCTCTGCCATATCAAGGACCTGGAGTACAAGCGCACCGAGAAGGTGGAGGACGTGCTGAAGATCGGCGACTACACCTGGGTCAAGGTCATTGAGATCGACGACCGCGGCCGCATCAACCTCTCCCGCAAGGAGGCCATCCGCGAGAGAGAGAAGCAGGGCCTGAAGGACGACGAATAAGCCCCGGAAGCCATTAAAGAACAGATAAAACGCCGCGCCCCTCCGATCGGAGAGGCGCGGCGTTTTAAAAAGGAAAAAGGAAAAAAGAAAGAAATCGTTTGGAATGAGGGGCACAGTCCGGAAAATACCGTGCGCGGCGCCCCCTCAAAACGTAAAACTCACCGTCTTACGGCCTTGGGGTCGAACTCAAACACCCGCTTGCGCAGGGGATCGGAGAGGGCCTTTTCGCTCCACTCGTTGCCGATGCCGGGCAGGTCCGGGACGGTGTACTTGCCGTTCACGGGCTGGTAGTCATAGATGCAGAGGTCCCGCACGTAATCGTGCAGGTTGTTGACGTGATGCTCGTGAATGACGAAGTTGGGGATGGAGGACTCCAGATGCAGGCTCAGGGCCGTGGACAGGGGCGTGCCGCAGACGTGGAGCTGCACGGCGATGTCGTAGGCGTGGGCCATGTCGCAGATCTTCTTGCCCTCGGTAAGGCCGCCGCAGCTCGTGAGATCAGGCTGGACCACCTGGATGGTCATGTCCTCGAAATAGGGCAGGTACTGCCAGCGGGAGAAGATACGCTCGCCGTTGGCGATGGGGATGTTCATGTGGTCGCTGATCCACTTGGCTGTCTTGGGGCTGGGGGTGTTGGGCTCCTCAAAGAAGAAGATGTTGTACTTCTCGCAGGCCTCGCCGATCTGCACGGCGGAGAGGGCGTCCAGCTCCGAGTGGTTTTCCATGATGATATCCACGTCCTCGCCCACGGCCTCCCGGACGGCGGCCACGCGCTCCTCGATGGCCCGGAGCAGCTTCGGGGACAGAAGGCCGGAACGGTCCAGGTGGCTGAGCTTGGGGTGCTTCATATCGAAGCCGAAGCAGGAGAAGTCCGCCTTGATGGCGTCGTAGCCCTCGGCCACGGCCTTTTTCGCCTGGGCGGCGTACTGCTCGGGGGTAAAGGCCATGTCGTACTCCTCGCCCCAGCCCAGCTGGAGCTGGCTGGCATAGGTGCGCAGCTCATCCCGGAACTTGCCGCCCAGCAGCTCGTACAGAGGCACGTTGTAGGCCTTGCCCCGGATGTCCCAAAGGGCAATGTCGATGGCGCTCATGGCGGAGAAGAAGCCGGGCCCGGGGCTCTGGCCCCAGAAGGTATCCTTATGCAGCTTGTCCCAGATGACCTCGTTGGCCATGGGATTCATGCCCAGCACCAGGGGGATCAGGGCCTCCAGCATGCCGTAGGCGCCCTCGGCCCCGTTGCCGTAGGCCAGGGAAGCCTCGCCGTCGCCGTAGATGCCCTCGTCCGTGAACATACGGATGCCCACGTGCTTGGCCGGGGCCTGGGTATGGCAGTTGAACATATACAGCTCAACCTTGGTGATCTTCATCGTCAACTTTCCATCCTTTCAAGCGGGGCTGCCGCCCCTCCGGGAAGCCCGGAGAGGCGGTAATACTTGTTTTTAGGCGTTGTAAGCGTCCAGGGTCTCCTGGTAGATGGCAGCGATGGCGTCGCCGCCGATGCTCTTGGCGCCCTCAACGTAGGCATCCCACTCGCTCATGGGCTTGGAGCCGTCGATGAAAGCGGTGAAGTTCTCGGTGATGTAGGTGATGTAGTCGCCGGCGTACTCATTGACGGTCTGCTGGTCCTCGTCGGAGAGGTTCAGGCCGAAGGGCCACTCCCAGGCGCCGTCATACTGGAAATCGTACCACACGTCGTTGAACTCGATGTACTTCTCGCCGCCGGGATAATAGAGCTTGCGGTTGCTGTCCTCCAGGCCGCAGTCAGCCAGGTTGTTCAGCGCGTAGAGCAGCAGGCACCAGGTGGTGGCCAGTCCCTCGGGGTTGTTAAGGACCTGGTCGGTAAGCTGGACCTTGCCCTCGTCGTTGTACTCCCAGGTGTAGCCCTCCTTGCCGTAGTTGATGAGGTTGTAGGCCCCGTCGGAATAACGGAAGTCGCACCAGGTCACGGCCAGGGGGATGTTCTCACAGGTGGCGCTGACGCAGGTCTCACCGTAGGACTTGCGGCTGGCGGCCTCGCCCACGTGGAGGACCTGGCCGGGCTCGCGCATGACCTTGCGGATGGTGACGAACTCGGCGTCGGGATCGTTGCAGTTGCCCTCAAGGGTCATGATGCCGGAGGCGGTGGTGGCGAAGAAGCCCACGTTGTCCACCTTGTTCAGATAGTCGTTGTTGCTGGCAGCGCCCGCCCAGTCGGGGTCGATAAGGCCCGCGTTCCAGCACTTGTTGAGGTACTCCATGAGGTTGCGGTCATTGTCGGTGATGTGGACCATCTGCACCTGGCCGTTGGTCTGGAAGGGGGTCTGCAGGGCGGAGGTGTTGGTGAAGCCGATGGTATCGAAGGAGCTGAAGAACTTGGCGCCGCTGATCTCCACGGTGTTGATGAGCTGCCAGGGAGCGGTGGAAAGGCCCTCGGCCTTCTCAGCCACCATCATGTCATAGATGTCGTCCCAGGTGCGGATGCCGTCGCGGGTCATGCCGATCTTCTCGACCCAGTCGTTGCGGACCACGGGGCCCATGTTCACCACGGGGCCGTCATAGAGATCCCAGAAGGAATAGACGAAATCGTCCTCATAGAAAACGTCGGAATAGGTGGCTCTGTCGTTGGTGTCGCGGTAGGCGGCCTCATACATGTAGTTGGGGCAGTACTCGCGGTAATCGTAGATGTTGATGAAGTAGCCGTCCTCCACGGCCTCCTTCACGGTGCCGGAATAGTAGCTGACGCCGTGCATCATCAGGTCGCGCAGGTCGTCCGCCGCCAGAAGCACGGCGTAGTTGGACTGCATGGCGTCCATGGTGATGATGGTGTACTCCACGTTCACGCCGGTCTGGGCCTTGAGCTCCTGGGGGAACTCCATGGAATCAAAGCCATCCTCGGGGATGTACTCGGGGTTCCAGGAAACGGTCCAGAAGGTCAGGGTCTCCTCCTCCTCGGTGAGGGGGAGCTGATAATCGTACTTCTCGGTGGCAATGCCCCGGTCATCCGTGGCGAACTTGCCGGCGGCGAAGTGATAGGGGCTGTTGTCGTCAGCCTGGGTCTCGGTGCTGCCGGTCTCGGTGTTGGTCTCAGTGTTGGTGTTGGTCTCTGTGTTGGTGTTGGCGGTGCTGCCGGTCTCGGTATTGGTGCTGGAGCCGGTGCTGTCAGTGGTGGCGGGGGTGGTGCTGCCGGTGGAGGTCGTGTTCCCGCCGCAGCCCGCGAAGAGGGCGACGACGAGCATAACCGCCAGGATCAGCGCGAGGGTTCTTTTCATGTGTTCGTGCATCCTTTCATATGGTATGGTGGTTTTCCGGAAGGCTGTTTTTTAGCCCGCCGGGTGTGCGAATGTATACTATTCCAAAATTCCTACTTTGTAAATAGGAATAATAGACTATTGAAACTGCTGCGCGATTTTGCGGCCCGTCAGTTGAAATCGATTGCGATTTCCCCGGAAAGAAAACCCGGGTCACAGCCCCGGGCGCTGGGGACAGCGGAGGTTTACGCCGCGGCTCAGTCCTTCGTGACGGTCTTCTTCATCCGGGCCTCGACCATGGCCTTCTCGGTCCACTCGTTGCCGATGCCGGGCAGCTCGGGCGTGACGAAGCGGCCCTTCACGGGCTGATAGTCATAGATGCAGAGGTCCCTGATGTACTGGTGCAGGGCGGAGCAGTGCATCTCATGGATGATGAAGTTGGGGATGGCGCTCTCCAGATGCAGGGCGAGGGCCTGGGAGAGAGGCGTGCCGCAGACGTGGGCCTGGACGGCGACGTCGTAGGTATGGGCCATGTCGCAGATCTTCTTGCCCTCGGTAAGGCCGCCGCAGCTCGTAAGATCGGGCTGGACGATCTGGATGGACATATCCTCGAAATAGGGGGCGTACTGCCAGCGGGAGAAGATGCGCTCGCCGTTGGCGATGGGGATCGTGGTGTTCTCCTTGATGTACTTGGCCGTCTTGGGGGTGGGGGTGTTGGGCTCCTCAAAGAAGAAAATGTTGTAGGGCTCGCAGGCGCGGGAGAACTGCACCGCGGAGAGAGCGTCCAGGTTGGAGTGGTTCTCGATGATGATATCCACGTTGGGGCCCACGGCCTCGCGGACGGCGGCCACGCGCTCCACGCCCAGCTGCAGATAGTAGGGGCTCATGGGGCCGCGGCGCTGCTCATTGGTGAGGGGGCGGCCGGGCTCCCGGTCAAAGGTAAGGAAGTCGATCTTGATGGCGTCGTAGCCCAGCTCCTCCACCACGTACTTGGAGACCTCCACGTACTTGTCAGTGGAAAAGGCGAAGTCGTGATAGCCCTTGAAGCCGTGCTGGAGCTGGCTGGCGTAGCAGCGCAGGTCGGGGCGGAACTTGCCGCCCAGCAGCCGATAGAGCGGCACGCCGAAGACCTTGCCCTTGATATCCCAGAGGGCGGTGTCGATGGCGCTCATGCCGGAGAAGACCACGGGCCCGGGGCTCTGGCCCCAGAAGGTCGTGCGGTGCATCTTGTCCCAGATCAGCTCATTGTCCAGCGGGTCCATGCCGATGACCATATTTGCCAGGGCCTCGATCATGCCGAAGGCGGCCTCGGAGCCGGTGCCGTAGGACATGGAGCCCTCGCCGTCGCCGTAAATACCCTCATCGGTATAGATCCGGCAGCCCACGGGCCGGTTGGGGATCGGCACGTCGCAGCGGAACTGGAACACGTCGATTTTCGTAATTTTCATATAGTTTCGTTGTCTCCTTTTCCTGTCCCTCTCACCGGGGCAAGCCCCGGCGAGAGGAACCTTCTTCTGCGTACTGCTTCCTGAGTACTACTTCCTGAGTACTGCGTACTGAGTCCCGCTTACTTGACCTTGCCCCATTCCTCGCCCTGGTCGAGGCCCCACTCCTTGAACACCTCGTTGTAGAAGGCGGGACGCTCGAAATCCAGGGGATAGCACCAGGGGGTGTTGCGGTAATCCATGCCGAATTTCGCGCTGCGCTCCAGAGAGGTGCAGAGCTCCTCCAGGCGGCAGGGGGGAACGGAAAGGATCATCTCGTCCTTGCCGGCGCGGGCGCGCTCCACGTCGCCGGGATCGGGGATGGTGATGCGGTACTCGCCGGTCTTGTAGGGCGGGATGGTGGCGTAGATGCAGGAATCGATGCCGTCAAACTCGCTCTTGAGCAGGGTGCCGGTCACGGACTTGATGGCGCGGACCATGTAGTTGAGCTGCATGGTGTTGGAATAGATCAGGATCATGTCGGGCTCAAACTTACATTTGAAGAGGGGGCTCGTCACCAGCACCTCGCAGCAGCCCTTTTCCAGCCGGGGGAAATTGGCGAAGAACTCATGCTGCTTCTCGGGGGGCACGCCGATGAACTGCTTGATCATGTCAAAGGACTTGGTGCCGGGGTCGGCGTCCACCTGGCCGAAGGAGATCAGGGGAGACCAGCACCACTGGTCCTCCTTGGTCATGGCGATGGTGGCCCCGCGCATACGGGTCATGGCCGTGGCCTGGCAGAAGGCCATGTGATGGCCCAGGTCGCGCATGGCGTACTGCGCGTCATCGGGCACGTCCTCCCTGTTGGCAAACCACTTGATGGCGATGGGATAGGTCTCCAGCCGCAGGTTTTGCTCCAGGAACTTGCCATACTCGTTATATTGCTCGATGGTCATTGCGATCTTCCTTTCTTATCGCGGGCGGCTGATAGCCGCCCCTACGGATTCGATTTTTATACGTTCATTTTATAGGCGCGCCAGCCGCCGCTCATGTTCTTCACGGTGTAGCCCTTGGCCTTCAAAAACAGGCAGGCGTTGTAGGCCCGGTAGCCCACGCCGCAGTAGACCAGGTACTTTTTCGCGGGGTCCAGCTCGGCGTAGCGCTCGCGCAGCTCGTCCACGGGGAGGAGCTTGGCGCCGCGGATATGCCCGGCCTTGAATTCCCCGTCGGTCCGCACGTCCAGGATGACCCAGCCCGCCTTCTTGTAGGCGTCGAGCTCCTGGGGCAGGGCGTAATCCAGCTCGCCCCGGATCATGTTGGCCGCGATCATGCCGCCCATGATGACGGGGTCCTTGGCGGAGGAGTAGGGGGGCGCGTAGGCCAGGTCCAGATTCTCCAGGTCGAAGACGGAGAGGCCCGCGTAAATGGCGGTGGACAGCACGTCGATGCGCTTGTCCACACCCTTGCGGCCGATGGCCTGGGCGCCCAGCAGCTTGCCGCTCTGCTTCTCCACGGTGAGCTTCAGCACCATGGGCATGGCGTCGGGATAATAGGTGGCGTTGGAGAAGCCGGGGACGTAAACGCACTCAAAGTCCCGGTTCAGCAGGGTCGCCTCGCGGGTGTTGAGACCCGTGCGGGCGGCGGTGAGCCCGCCGACCTTGATGATGGCCGTGCCCTGCACGCCCTTGAAGAGCATATGAGCCCCGGCGGCGTTGGCGCCAGCCACGCGGCCCTGCTTGTTGGCGCTGCCCGCCAGGGGGATGCGCACCTTCTGGCCGGAGACGATGTTGAGGGACTCCACCATATCGCCCGCGGCGTAGATATCGGGATCGGAGGTCCGCATGGTGGCGTCGGTCCACACGCCGCCGCTGACGCCCAGCCTGAGCCCGGCCTTCTGAGCCAGCTCCACGCTGGAGCGCACGCCCGCCGCCATGATGACCATGTCGCAGGCGAGCTTCGTGCCGTCCTCCAGCACCACGCCGGAGACCTTGCCCCGCCCGGAGATCTCCGCCACGGAGGCCCCGGTGAGGACCTTCACGCCCATGGCGTCGAACTCACGGATCAGCACGTCGGAAAACTCGGGGTCCATATTGCTCATGATCTGGGGCAGGCGCTCCACGATGGTGACCTCCACGCCCTTCTCCCGCAGGTTTTCGGCGCTTTCCAGGCCGATGAAGCCGCCGCCGACCACGACGGCGCTCTTCGTGCCCGCCTCCAGGCGGGAAACGATGCGGTCCGCGTCCGGCACGGTGAAAACGTGGTAGACCCCGTCCTTGTTGATGCCCTTGATCTTGGGCACGATGGGGGTGCCGCCCGTGGCGAGGATCAGCTTATCATAGCTCTCCGTCACGACGCCCTCGGCAGTCCTGACGGTGATGGTCTTTTTCTTCGCGTCAACGCCCGTCACCTCGTGGTTGATGCGCACGTCGATATTGAAGCGCTCCTTGAACATCTCGGGGGTGACCAGCAGCAGCTCGTCCCGGTCCTCGATGACGCCGCCGATATAATAGGGCAGGCCGCAGTTGGCGAAGGAAACGTAATTGCCGCGCTCGAAGAGGACGATCTCCGCGTCCTCATTGGTCCGCCGCGCCTTAGTGGCGGCGGAGGCACCGGCGGCCACGCCGCCGACGACAAGAATCCTCATGGCTCAGCCCTCCTTGACCTCTTCGTCCTCCAGAAGCATCTCCGCGATGACGCGGGTGGCCTTCTCCACCACGGCGGCGCACTTCTCCGCGTGGTCCTCCACCTTCCAGTACTCCTCGCAGTCCTTGGGATCGGTGAAAATATAGGTGCGGCCGAAGATCTTCTTCTGGAACTCGGGACACAGGGTGGTGCCCATGGCGGCCAGATAACGGTCACGGAACTCCTGGAACTTGGAGGCGTTGATCTCCTGCAGCTCGGGATTCTTCAGCTCATCCTCCAGGGGGACGTTGTACTTGAGGCCCACGGCCAGCAGGCCGCAGGTGTAGGTGCCGCAGCTGCCGCTGCTGGCGCCCGCGCCGCCGCAGAGAGACATGGAGGCCCGGATCAGCTCGTCGGGGATCCAGTCAAAATAGGCCTTCAGGCCCAGCAGGGTGCTGCGGGAGCAGACGTCGTCCCGGATCTGGGCCTCGCGGGCCGTCTTGCCCACCAGGTCCAGGATCTCCGCCTTGGTCATGTTCTTGTTCATGTTCTTTTCCTCCTCTTTCCGACCCGGACCCTCCAACGACCCGGGCCGATTTTTCCTTTTTCCTCGTTTTGCAATCGGTTGCAAAGATTTTTTAATCATTGTATCACAAAAGTGGCCGCTGTCAAGAAAATAGTGCTTCAAGAATGCAGATTTTCGTTTTCAGAGCCGTTTTTCTCAACGGATTCTGATAATTCAAGCCTACTTTCCCACGCAGAAGCGCTCAAAGATCCGGTTCGTGATATCCTCCCGGACGGTGCGGCCCGTGATCTCCCCCAGGGCGGCCATGGCCTCCTCCACGTCCGTAAGCAGGGCGTCCGGCGTGATGCCCGCCCGGAGGGCGCTTCGGGCGCGGCCCAGGGCCTCCAGGGCCCGGGACAGGGCCTCGGCCTGGCGCTCATTGGTGATCATCTCCCCCAGAGGGGCGGGCTCCGCCTCGGCAAAGAGGGCGGCCACGGCCCCGGACAGGGCCTCCAGCCCCGTGCCCTCCTTCGCGCTGAGGGTGCAGACCGTGGGGAAGGCGGCGGCGATCCGCTCCCGCTCCGCCGGGGTCCAGACGCCGGGCAGGTCCGCCTTGTTCACCACGGCGACGCGCTTTTCCGCCGCCGCTGCCGCCTCCAAAACCCGCTCGTCGTCCGCCGTCAGGGGCGCGGAGCCGTCAAAGACCGCCAGCAGCAACCGGGCGGAGGCCGCCGCGGCCCGGGCCCGCTCCACCCCGATGCGCTCCACCGGGTCCTCGGTGCCCCGCAGGCCCGCCGTATCCGTCAGCCGCAGGAGGACGCCCCCCAGCAGCAGCTTCTCCTCGATGGTGTCCCGGGTGGTGCCCGCCACGTCGGTGACGATGGCCCGCTCATAGCCCAGAAGGGCGTTCAGCAGAGAGGACTTGCCCGCGTTGGGCCGCCCGATGATGGCGCAGGGCACCCCCTCCCGGACCACGCGGCCCCGCTCGAAGCTGCGCAGCAGCCGCTCCAGGGTCCCGGCGCTCCGGCTCAGGGTCCCGTCCACCTGCTCCAGAAGGAAGGGCTCGATCTCCTCGTCGGGGTAATCAATGACCGCGTGGAAGTGGCTCATCACGTCCGTGAGGTCGGAGTAGACCGCCTCCATGCGGGCGGAAACGGCCCCGCCCAGCTGGTGGGCGGCGTTGGCCATCATCTCCTCGGTCTCGGCGTCAATGAGGTCGATGACCGCCTCGGCCCGGACCAGGTCCAGCTTGCCGTTCAGAAAGGCCCGCTTGGTGAACTCGCCCCGCAGGGCCTGCCGGGCTCCGGCGGCGAAGAGGCTGCGGAGCCCCGCCGCCAGCACCGTGGGGGAGCCGTGACACTGCAGCTCCACCGTATCCTCCCCCGTATAGCTGCGGGGGCCCCGGCACCAGACGGCGACGCACTGGTCCAGCAGCGCGCCGTCCGCCCCGTAAAAGCAGCCGTTCACCAGCTTATGGGTGGGCTGCTGCCCCAGGGGCCTGCCGTTATCCGGGCGAAAGACCCGCTCCGCCACGGCAAGGGCCTCTTCCCCGCTCATGCGCAATATGCCGATGGCGCTCCGCCCCAGCAGGGTGGAGACCGCCGCGATGGTATCCGCCATTTTTATGACCCTTCCTTTCACAAAGGCGCAATGGGAATCGTGGTTTATCACACATAGTAGATGCAGGCGGGGTCCAGCTCGCCGGGGAGGGGCTCGACAAAGGCGCCCTTGGCCCGGAAAATATCCATGGGGCCCGGCATGCCGAAGCCGCGGCCCACGGTCTCCACCTTATTCAGATCAATGAGCTGGGCCCGGCTGGAGCAGGAGATCTCTGGCCCCGTGACCCGGTCCATGTGGTCCTCGGTGAAGCCGAAGAGGACGACGCCGGGGCGGATGCGCAGAAAATAGCCCGGCTCCGTGTGGTCCACGTAGTTTTTCATGGCGATCTCGTAGGGGCTGTCCGGGTCCCCCATCTTCTGCAGCAGGCGGATGCGGTAGGTATGCTCCGTGAGATAGACGTGGACGATGGAAAAGCCCCAGTCGTAATCCCAGCGAATGCATTTGCCCACCAGGTCCCGGGTGTAGCCGTGGCGCTTGAGGGGCTCCGGGCGGCCCGGCAGGTCGATGAAGCCGGGGACGATCTCCGTGGCGATATAGCTGGGGCGTTTGGGATTCACCCCCTGGCGGCAGCGGATGAGGGTAACGAGCCCCGCCTCCATATCCAGGATCAGCGTAAGATTGATCCGGGGGCTCTCCTGGGCGTCAAAGGGCAGAAAGTACAGCCCCTCTCCGAATTCCAGCGCCTCCCCGGCGTACTCCGCGCCCTCCCAGGTAAGGCGGTTTTCGGGCAGCAACGTCAGGGCGCGGTCATAGCCATCGTCCATGACCAGCCTCAGCGCGGCGGGGTATTTTTCAAAATTCCACATGCGGCGTTCCTCCTTTTACCAAAAGTATACTAAAAGCTCCCGCGGAACTGCAGCGCTTCCGCGACGTGCTTCGCCTCGATCTTCTCGCTGCCCGCCAGGTCCGCGATGGTGCGGGCCACGCGGAGGATCTTGTCATGGCTGCGGGCGGAGAGGCCCAGGCGGTCATAGGCCGCGCGGAGCATGGCGTCCCCCTTCTGGTCCAGGCCGCAGCAGGCGGCCAGCTGCCGGGGGCCCATGGCGGCGTTGCTGGTGACGCCCGTGCCCGCGAAGCGGGCCCGCTGCCGTTCTCTGGCCGCGTTCACCCGGGCGCGGATGGTCTCGGAGCTTTCGCCGCCGGAGCGGTCCTTCAGCTCGTCGTATTCCAGGCTCGCCACGTTCACAAAGAGGTCGATGCGGTCCAGCAGCGGGCCGGAAATACGGCTGCGATAGGCCCGCACGGCCCCCTCGCCGCACTTGCAGCGGCCCGAGGGGTGCCCGTACCACCCGCAGCGGCAGGGGTTCATGGCGCAGACCAGCATGAAGCGGCTGGGATAGGTGACGGAGCCGGAGACGCGGGAAATGGTGACCTCCCCGTTCTCCAGGGGCTGGCGCAGGACCTCCAGGGTCTCCCGGGCGAACTCGGGCAGCTCGTCCAGAAACAGCACGCCGTTATGGGCCAGGCTGATCTCGCCGGGGCGGGGATTGGAGCCGCCGCCGGAGAGCCCCACGGCGGAGACCGTATGGTGGGGCGCCCGGAAGGGCCGCTGGCGCACGATGGGCTCGGCGGCCGTGGTGAGGCCCGCGATGGAGTGGATCTCCGTGGTCATAAGGGCCTCCTCCCGGCTCATGTCCGGCAGGATGGAGGGCAGGCGGCTGGCCAGCATGCTCTTCCCCGTGCCCGGGGGCCCGCTCATCAGCAGATTGTGGGAGCCCGCCGCGGCGATCTCCAGGGCCCGCTTCACGTTCTCCTGGCCCTTCACGTCGGCAAAATCCAGCACCCCGGCGTACTTGCCGGAGAATTCCGGGGCGGTGACGGGCTCGATGAGGCTTTCGCCGCTGAGGTGGGCCAGGAGCTGCCCCATGTCCTCCACGGGGTAGACGGTGACGCCCTCGGCGAAGGCGGCCTCCCGGGCGTTGGCCGCCGGGACGAAGAGGGCGCGCACCCCCTCCCGCTCCGCCGCCAGCGCCATGGGCAGGGCCCCGCTGACGGGCTGCACCTTCCCCGAAAGGGAAAGCTCCCCGAAGAAGGCGGCGTCGGCGGGCGGGGCGTCGATGGCTTCCGTGGCGGCCAGGATGCCCAGCAGGATCGGCAGGTCGTAGACCGTGCCGGCCTTTTTCGTGTCCGCCGGGGCCAGGTTGATGATGACGCGGCCCGCCGGGAAGGACACGCCCACGGCCTTGATAGCGGCGCGGACCCGGTAGCCCGCCTCCTTCACCGCCGTGTCCCCCAGGCCCACGATGTCAAAGTTGCTCAGCCCCGTGGTGACGAAGCACTCCACGGTGACGCCGTAGCCCCGGATGCCGTGGACCCCCAGGGAGCGGATGGAACAGATCATGCCAGCGCCTCCTTCAGGGCCCGGATGAAGGCCGGGTCCGTTCCGCAGCAGCCGCCCAGACAGTCCGCCCCGGCATCCCGCAGGGGCAGCATGGCGGCGGCGAAATCCGCCGGGGTCATGGAATAGCTGCCGTCCGGGCCGGGCATCCCGGCGTTGGGCTTGGCGATGACGGGCTTGTCCGTGGCCTCCCGAAAGGCCTTCACCAGGGGC
>CAMVOG010000040.1 GCA_947169005.1 uncultured Clostridia bacterium
TTATGGGCAACGCCTTTTTTATGAAATCCCAGGTCAACTCCGTCGTGACGACCTACGCCATCCGCGGCGCGAGCTATTGCTCGGACAGCTTTCTGGAGACTGTCCGCTCCGGCGATCTGCCTTCTTACAAGACGAATATTGAGCCCTACAGCGGCATTTTCGGCGGCAAGGGCGATATCGAGAGCGCCATCGGCGCGGAGGTGGTCAAGGAGCTGCGCGGGAACACCTCCACGGCCTTTTCGGGCATGAAGGCCGTGATCCATACGCCCAGCAGCGAGGTCGCCTCTTACAACAACAAGGTCCTGTACGCGACCTTTTCGGTGCAGGTCGATTATTCCATCAATTTGCCGATCCGCATCATGTCCGGCGAGCCGCTTTCGATCATGGACGTCAGCTCCCGGGCGGAGATAGCGGTCAACGACGCGCCCGAATTTATCCGCAATACGGATATGATCCTGGACCTGTTCCACGGCACCAAGGTCGCCAAAACCGTCAGCGACGCCTTCTCCAAGATACACGCCTTCATTGAAGATTTTGCGAATAAGTAAGAGGGATTTGCGATGAAACGTTCACAGAAAAGGGTCCAGGGCGCGGTATCGATCTTCCTGGTGCTGATATTGGTCCCGATGCTGACGGTCGGCGCGATGTTCGTTGACGCCAGCAAGGTCAAGCTGGCCAGGGGCGTCGCGGAGTCTGCCGGGGACCTGACCCTGAATACGGCTCTGACGGGCTATGATACAGATCTGAAGCAGCTTTACGGCCTTTTCGGAACCGTGCAGGATACCGACGAGCTTTTCGGCAAGCTGGAGGACTATTACCGCACCTGCATCACCTCCCGGGGCGTGCCGGATGAGCTGGCCGATGATTATGTGGACCAGATCATGGGTCAGTTGGGCCTTATGGCGCCGGACAATGGCGTGGACGACGTGATGAACATGCAGCTTATCGACTTTGAGGTCAATAAGCTGAACAACGCGAATCTGGCCAACGCCTTCATTATCAAGGACCAGATCGTGGAGTTTATGAAATACCGCTCGCCCATCAATACGGGGCTGAGCTTTCTGCAATCCCTGAAGAGCTTTACCACCCTCAAGGAACAGACGGACCTGGTGGACCGCAGGACCGAGTACTACGAGAAGCAGGAGGACGTGATGAAAAGCTGCCAGGAGGCCTGGTGGCACATCAACCTGTATAATAAGGCCCATTTCATCACCGGCTATCAGGGAGTAAGCGCCGAGGATTATTTTAAGACGTATATCGATAAAATCAATCAATCGGAAGCGGCTTATTACGCAGCGGCCAAAAAGACGATTAAGGATCTCTATGACACAGAGAACTATGTACAACCTACCGTTTACTATTATTCTTTCGGTGATTATCAGCCTGAGGATCAGGAGGACAAGACGATATTTGTCCTGTTCACCAATGAGGAGCAGACAAGCCACAAGAAGGATTATACGGAATATACGGACTACTCAGAGGACAATAGAGCGAGCGCTGAAAACATCAAGACGGGAATCGGCAATCTGACAGCAGCGCTCAATCTCTTTCGGGACAATTTCCTTAAGCTGAAAGATACGTTTGAGATAGCGGATGATTCAACCTACCTGCTGCAATATCTTGTTCAAGTGGCTCGGTCAGGCTACTACCAAAAGGTGATCGACCTGATGGTGATATTGGACAAGGAGTATCAGTCGCTGATGAACCGCATGGAATACGCGGCGGTGGACAGCAACGGCGTATCCGTTTTGGAACAGAAACCAGACACCTCCCCCGGCGATAGCTTTCGTTCATATAGAGAATGGGCGAACAGTGTTATTGATAGTTTTCAAACGACTGCTGTAACGTACAATGAACTTATCAAGACGTATTCCAGCAAGCTGAATAAAGCCAAGGATTATGTGCGGCAAAATGATTTGGCAAACCAGACAGCTACATCTCAGGAAGTTGATAGACTTAACGAAACTGTAACAGAATTGCGCAGGGAAATCGCAGACGCGAAGACTGAGCTTGACACGGCCGTTCAACATCTGGAGGACGTTCTTGAGTACGTCAAACCGGGCGGAGAGCTGGAGCAGTCCAAGAACGCCTGGAGCAGCGCGGCCAATGTGGACAGCCTGAAAAATACCCCCATGGCCCGGCAGGACAAGGCGGAGATCGACAGCCTCTCGACTTATTTTCAGCCGGAGGACGTTCAGAAGCTGATCGACCGGCTGACCAATATAGCGGGCCATCTGGGAGATATGCTCCGGCAGATCGACAGCTATACGTTCTTCGGGGAGGAATTGGCTGCCATTACCAGTCTTGATGCCCTGAAAAATACCCTTGCAAGCGCGATCGGTCATGATAACCTTCTTCACGTTCCGCGGCAGACGGAGGCTCTGAACACACAGGTGGAGCAATGGTGCGAGGGGCAGTTCGTGATCGGCGAGCGGATCGACGCCTCCTGGGAAAACCAGTCCGGCACCCAGGCCCGGCTGGCGGGCAATACGGATAAGCTGAATTTCTATACTTATCTTTATACGCATTTCAGCGCGGGCATGTCCTCCCTGGCCGACGATGGGCAGAGCGCGGCGGATCAGAACAAGACGGAGGAAAGGGAAGAGGACGAGGAAAACGGAAAGGGGCTCTTCCAGCAGCTCAAGGACGCCAGCAATAATAACGTCGACGACGCCAGCGGCGAGGGAAGCATCAGCAACAGCGTGGAGCTGTCCGCGCAGCCTGATCTGCCCTCGAAAAACGCGGGCGCGGGCGGCTCTACGCCCAAAGGGACCGTCAATAAGGGCGACGACGCGGTAAAAAACAGCAGCAAGGACCTGGACGGCATGTTCAAAAATCTGTCCTCCTCCCTGCTGAGCACCGCCAAGGACGCACTGAACGGCGTGATCGACCGCCTGTATGTCGCGGATTACGCGCTGAGCATGTTCAGCTACGATACCATTGAGAAGGAATGGGAGAAAAAGAATGCCGCCTCCGCGTCCCCGGCTGCGGAAATGGACCTGGAGACCCTCACCTGGAATCCCATCAACGCGGACAACAACCTGGGCTATGGGCATGAGGTGGAATACATCATCTACGGGGGCACGAACAAGAACAATCTGCTGGCCGCCTCCGGCTCGATCTACGGGGTGCGCCTGGCCTTCAATCTGATCTACGCCTTCATGGATTCCGAGATCCGCGACACGGCCTTCGCCATCGCGACGCCCATTTCGGCGGCCACGCTGGGCGTGATCCCGGTCCCACTGATCCAGGCCGTCATCATCATAGGCGTAGCCTGTATCCAGTCCGGCATTGATCTCGGGCATCTCAAGGACGGCGAGGCGGTACCGCTTTTCCACAACGAGAACAGCTGGAGCTGCAGCGTGAGAGGCCTTGTCAACGAGGCCAAGGGCAAAGCCGGGGAGGCGCTGAAAAAGACCGTGAACGTGGCGGCCGGAGCAGCCAAAAACGAGCTGAGCGAGCTGCTGGATATGACGGACGACATGCTGGGGGAGAATATCGATAAGGCCACGGGGGACGTAACGCAGAAGGTCTCCGCGGTTTATGATACGCTGATCTCTCAGCACGCGGAAACGGCCATCCAGAAGCTGACCACCCTGGCCAACAATGCCATTGAGGAATACGCGCTGAACCCGGCGATCGATATGAAGAGCTACGTGGAGCAGCGGCTGGACCAGTGGCTGGCGGAGGAAGGGGCCGGCGTGGACAAGAGCAGCGACCTGGCCTATATCGTCAAGGAAGAGGCCGTGAAGGTGATCAAGGGCAATTTCGTGGATGAAATGCTCAATCTTCTCCTGCAGGCCCAGAAGGATGCCCAGGCCGAGATCGAGAATCTCGGGAGAACGATCACGGATAAAATCGCGGATATCCGCACCCAAATCACGGATCGGATCAATGCGGCGGGCAGCAAGGTCTCGGCGTACAAGTCCGAGATGCTCGGCAAGCTGAAGGAGTCTGTCAACGGAGGCGTCGATTCCCTGCGGGATGAGCTGAATCATCAGATCGACGGTATCTTCGGCTCCGGCGGGGGAGACGGGCTCAGCTCCGACAACAGCGGCGTGGCCTCCTTCCTGTCCTTCCGCTACAGCGATTATCTGCGGCTGTTCCTGATGATCGGCCTCTATACCAATGAGGAGGCCATTCTCCTGCGGATCGCGGACGTCGTTCAGATCAATATGGTGAAGCAGGGCCATGAGGGCTTTGCGCTGAGCAACTCCGCCGCCTATGTCCAGATGGACGCAACGATCCAGGTGAAGCCGACTTTCTTGGCTATCCCGATCTTTGCGGAGGTAGCGAACAATCCCGCCAGCAATACGGGCTGGTATACGATCGAGTACCACGATATCAGAGGATATTAAGAGAGGCAGTCAAATGATGAAGAAAATGAGCTTACGTTTGATCCCTGCAGCGCTCCTGCTGCTCCTGCTGCTCCTCCCGGCTTGCGGGAAGAGCGAAGAACCTGCCGCCGCCCCTCAGCCCGGCACAGCTTCGACCAACGCGCCGACAGAGACGGCTGAGGCCCTTAGCCCCGAGGAAACGGCGGAGCCTGCCGCTGCGGAGGAGCCAACGGGGACGGAGGAAAACGCCCTGCTTGGCTATACCTTCCACGTGCCCGGCCGGGAGATCTATGTGGACGTTCCGGAGCAGTTCCAGGAATATGAAAAGGGCTACACCCAGATCTATTTCGTCTCCGGGATCAAATACGTCTCGGTCACGGCGGAGCGCGGAGAGGAATTTGCCGGGATCACGGACCTGATGGAGGCCCATGAGGCGGCCTTTGCCAAATTCCTGCGGAATATCCAGAATGTAGCCCTGGTCACGGAGCTGCATGTGGAGGAGGACGAAACCGTCACCGTCAACGGCCTTGAGGTCTACCGCTTTACCGGAACGCTCGGCCAGGAGTACAGCGCCACTGATGAAGCCTTCGTCACGGGCTGTTCCTTTGTGCTGGACGGGACGCCCTGCTGTCTTGTCGGCTCGGTGATGACGGCGGAGCAGGAGCAGAGCGATATCGACGAGATCAGCGACATGATCGCGGCGATGATGGATTCCGTCCGCACGGAGCCCTGAGGAGAGCAACAGAGTTAAAGAGGTGAGTTCAATGCGACGCAGACAGAAGAGAGAGGAAGGCGCTGTCACGGTCGAGGCCGTGATCTCGCTGACGGCCTTTATGTTTGCCATGGTCACGATCTTTACCATTGTGAATATCTGCATCGTGCAGGCAAAGGTGTCCTGTGCGCTGAACGCCACGGCCAAGGAGATATCCCAGTACAGCTATCTCTATTCCATAGCCGGGCTGAACAGACTGCATGGAAAGGTGTATGAAAACGGCCTGGCACAGACGGAGGATATCACCAGTCTGCTGAGCGATGTGAATGACGCCTATAATGAGATCCAGACGTTGGGCAATTCGGCTGCGGACATTTCCTTCAATAACGTGGACAGCATTATGACCGCGTGGGATAACGTTTCCGGCGAGCTGCAGGACCTCCAGGGGACCGGAAGCAGCATTGAAAGCACCCTGGAGTCCATGGCCTCCGACCCGAAGAGCCTGCTCTTCGGCATTGCCAAGATCGGCGCCTCCAAGGGCTTTGACCTGGCCAAGTCGCGGCTGATCGCCGCGCCCCTGGCGCGGGCCATGTGCAAAAAGAATCTCGTGAATAAAAAAGACGGGGACGTGGAGTCTTATCTGAAATCCCTGGGGGTCGTGCCCTCAGCGAGCGGCTCCTATTACGGAGGGCTGGATTTCACCCAATCCGCGCTTTTCCCCAACGGCTCGGACGTTATCAAGCTCGTGGTGTCCTATGAGGTCCATGTGATCGAGCTGCTGCCGGTGGATTTCACCTTCCAGTTCTGCCAGAGCGCCATCACCCACGGCTGGCCCGCCGAGGAGCTGAGCTTTGAACGCATCCGGGAGCCGGAGGTAAACCAGACGATCTGGACCCAGGGGACCGTGGAGGAAAGAGCCAGCTTTATCCGCAATCTTCTCATCAAGGATCTGCAGGGTGATGGCTATAAAAAGACAAGAAAGCTGACGGACGTCCAGCTTTATAATCCCGAGGAAAATGAATTTATCATGATCGCCTCCATGAATCCCCTGTGGAGCAAGGAGGGCGAGCCCGCCATGACGCTGGACGATCTCAGCGACGAGGCGATCCGCAACAATCTGGAGCGCCTGGCCAATAAGATGAAGAGCACGACGGAGCCGCTGAACGAGGTGAACGTCCGAACAGAGGACGGCAGCGGCAGCTCCCAAACGGAGGTCGTGGCCTGCGGCGGGGCGAAAAACAAGATCGTGCTGGTGGTACCTACGGACGAGGGGCTGAAGGAGCGGATCGAGGAGGTACTGGCAAGCGCCAATACCAACGGGGTCGAGATCGAGGTCGTCGCGTCCTTTGGCAGGGGGGCGAGGACCACGGAGGTCCCGCCGGCCGAAGGAGAGGAAAACTGAGCTATGCTAATTGATGTGATCGTCAGCCTTGTCCTGGTCGCAGCCGGCGTTTTTGCTATGCGCATGTACCTGGATGGGGAGAAGGAGAAGGGGAGCGAAGGCGCCTTCACGCTTTCCGCCCGGCGGATGGGCTTGCTGCTGCTCATCGGGCTCCTGGCGGCCGGGGGGATGATCGCCGTCCTCAACGGCGTTTACCATCTTCCGCTGCTGGAGCGGTTGAAGCGGCTGGTCCTGGTGTTGTCCATATATCCTGCCGCCGTGATCGACGCCCATCTTCGCAAGCTGCCGAATCCCTTTTTGCTTTTCACGCTGGGCGCGCGCGTCGTCCTGCTCCTTATAGAGCTTGCCGTAGACGCGTCGGCTGCCTGGAATACGCTGAAGGATTGCCTTTTGGGGGCCGTTATTCTGGCGGCGTTTTTCCTCCTGATGCTGCTGGTTTTTAAGGGGAGCATCGGAATGGGGGATATCAAGCTCTTCGGCCTGATCGGGCTGTATAAGGGGATCTGGGGCTCTGTACAGGCTGTGTTTTATGCTCTGGTCGTTTCATTTGTGGTCGCCATTGTTCTGCTGATCGCTCGCAAGAAAAGCCGGAAGGATTCCATTCCCTTTGGCCCGAGTATTGCTTTCGGCGCCTTTTTGGCATCCATGCTGTCCGGAGTTTAAGGGGAGGGAATCAATTTGGCAAGCAGAAAGTATCTCTATCCGCTGCTGATCGTTGTTTTGATGGTGCTGTCCTGGTATATGCTCCTGTCGGATACCGCGAAGTCCGGCGCCGAGTTCGACGCCTATTTGCAGGAGGCGCGCCATTACGCGGAGATCGGTGTAACGAAATACGCCCGGGATAATTACGACAAGGCGCTGGAGCTCAAGGACGATCCCGACATTTACGTCGAGGTGGCGGAGTATTACCGGGAGCACGAGTCCGGCCGGGCCTATCTCCAATGGTGCCGGAGTTTTTTTGAACATTTTCCGGAGGACCCCAGGGCCTATGACTGCCTGCTGAGAGCTTACCATACTGCTGAGGACTACAGCTCCTGCTTCGACGTTCTGGAGACCGCGGGGAGACGGGGCGTGAGCTCCGCGTATATGGAGGGCGTCGCGGCTGAGCTGGCCTACGCCTTCGAGCTGGATTATAACACCTTCAGCGCGGTCTCCGTCTTCGGCGGCGGCTGCTGCGCGGTTGAGGCGGACGGAAAATGGGGCTTTGTCAACCAGTTCGGCGACAACGTCGTTTCCTGCAAATATCAGGCGGCGGGGACCTATTCCACCGCGGGCGTGGCGCCGGTCGTCAGCGAGCAGAACGGCCCCTTCTTTATCGACGGATCCGGCGCGCGGATCATGGCCACGAACGAGCCTTACCGTTCCTTCGGGATGTTCATTGACGAGCGTATCCCCGCGGAGGACGAGACCGGGCGCTATCATTATCTTGACCATTTCTTTGAGCCCGTTTTCGGCGATTATCTTTTCGCCGGGGCCTTCAACGGCGGGCTGGCTGCCGCTCAGGCGGCGGACGGCTGGCACGTCGTCCGCCCGGATGGGTCGGAGCCCTTCGGCGCCGTTTATAAGGACGTCGTGCTGGACGAAAAGGGCATTGCCTTCCGAAACGGGCGGGCCTTCGTTTCGGGCGCGGACGGCGCGTATATGATGATCGACGATACGGGGGCTCAGGTGGGCTCGCTGACGTTCTCGGACGCTCTGCCCTTCTTCGGGCCCGGCGCTGCCGCAGTTGAGCTGAACGGAAAGTGGCAGTTCGTCCGCGCGGACGGATCGCTTGTGGAGGGGAGCGCCTATGAGGCGGCCCGCTCCTTCAGCAACGGTCTGGCCGCCGTCTGCGTAGACGGCCTCTGGGGCTTTATTGACGAGACGATGCAGATGGTGATCGAGCCCCAGTTCCAGGATGCTATGTATTTCAATGAAAAAGGGAGCTGTTTCGTATACACGGGCCGGGGATGGCAGCTTTTGCAGCTCTATCGGCTCAATCGCAAGTGACCCGGCAGCTTTTTACGAAACATATATAACGCAGGAGGGTTAGCACCGTGGGAGAATTCTACACCGAGAATCTTGGCTTCAAAACCCATTTGGTCTACGCCATCGGGCGGGACGACGTGATCGACAAGACAAGCCTGGATATGATGAACAACAACAGCATCCCGAGTTTTCTGCCGTCAACCTACATGCAGATGAACGAGGACAGATTCATCAAATATGATATCACCTCCAGGATCACCGCGAGGCAGTATATGGAGGGAACCGTGCGCAAGGAGCAGGTTCTTTCCCTGCTGGAGAGCGTACTGAACGCGCTGACGGACGCGGAGGAGTACATGATCGACGACCGGACGATCCTGCTGGACCTGGATAAAATCTATGTGGACCTGGCCGCGAATTCGATCCTTCTGATCTGCCTGCCCGTCGAGCGGGAGAACGAGCGCACCGATCTGGAGAGCTTTCTCAGAGACCTGGTGGAAAATCTCCGCTTTGACGAGAACGAGGACGGCTCATATATCTTAAAGCTGATGAATTTCCTCAATGAGAAGAAGGCCGCGGACGTTCCGAGCCTGCGCGCCCTTGTTCAGACGCTGCGTCAGACGGGGAAAGGCAAACCGCTCGGGACCGTCCCGAGTGCGCAATCGCCCGCTTCCGGGCACGGCCCGGTCGCTGCCCCCCCGCAGTCACCGCGGGAAACGCCGCCGCATACTCCCGCGGGCGCGGCGCAGAAGCAGACGCCCCCCGCGCAGCCGCCGGTGGTGAAGCCGCCGGTCGCCCAGCCTCCCGTGGTCACGCCTCCCCCGGCAAAGCCCCCGGCGGGCAAGAGCGGCGGAAGCGGCAACGCCGGAAGCGGGGAAAAGGACGTCTCCTTCCTGTATCTGCTGCGGCACATGGACAAGGAAACGCTTGAGCGGTATCGGGCCGGGAAAGAAGCGAAGAACAGCGGAAAAGCGGCGCCTGCCGCCGCCCCCGCCAAGGCGGAGAAGCGTAAGCAGGCCCCCAAGGCCAAGCCCGCCGCCCCCGGCTTTGCGATCCCTGGGCAGGATTCGCCGGCAGTCGTTCCGAGCACATCTGTCAAAACTCCCGAAGCGCCGCGGGTCCCGGTCTATACCCCGGGCGGGAATAAGGCGGCGGCGCCCGTACCCGCTGCCCCCCCGATCTCCACACCCGCGCCGGTCAGTACTCCCCGGACAGGCGGACGTTCCCAGCCCCTGCCCACCGAAGTGGATCTGCCCGATTCCTATGAGGAAGACGAAGGCGACGGCGGGACCGTCATTATGGACTTCCCGTTCCCGGACAAGGCGGAGAGCTATGAAAAGGCTCCCTATCTCTACCATGAGTCTGACGGGAAGCGCGTCAGGATCAACAAAGCTGTTTTCCGGATCGGAAGAGACGAGCGCTATAATGATTTCGTGATCGCAAACCGCTATATCGGGCACAGTCATTGCCATATCCTCCTCAGAGACGGCACCTATTATCTGGTGGATGACAACTCCAAAAACCATACTTATGTGGACGGACAGCAGATCGCTTCCGGCCGGGAGATTCCCCTGAAGAATAAGACGAGAATCACCATTGCCAATGATGATTACGTTTTTTTGGAATGATTGAAGATGGACTTTTCTATCTCCGCGATAACGGACGCGGGCATCAAGCGCCGCGTCAATCAGGATTGCGTCATGGCCCGCACTCTGATGACGGAGCTCGGGCGGGCCTGTTTTGCCGTTTTGTGCGACGGGATGGGCGGGCTGCAGAAGGGGGAGATCGCCAGCACCTCGGTGGTGATGGCTCTGTCCGACTGGATGTATCGTGAGCTCCCGCAGCTTATTCGTGACGGCTTGAATGAAAACGCTCTGTTTGCTCAGTGGCGCAGCGTGATGGAGGACATGAACCAAAGCATCCTGCAATACGGAGAAAACAACGATTGCCGCATCGGCACGACGGCGGTGGCCCTCCTGGCGATAGCCGGCAGCTGCTATTTGATGAATATAGGCGACAGCAGGGCTTACCGCATGGATGAGGCGGGCCTTTTCAGGCTGACGGAGGATCACAGCTATGTGGCGGATCGGGTCCGCGCGGGGGAGCTGACGCCGGAGCAGGCCGAGCATTCCCCCAAAAGAAATGTGCTGACCCGCTGCGTGGGGGCGAAGAGCGGCTGTGACCCGGATTTTTTCGTGGATAAGCTCAACGCGCCCTGTATGTATTTGCTTTGCTCTGATGGCTTTCGCCATGAGCTCAGCAATGAGGAAATGTATGTGACGCTCTTTCAGTCGGGAGACCGTTCGCCGGAGGCGATCCGGGCGGCGGAGCTGGAGCTGATCGAGCGGAACAAACAACGTGGGGAGACAGATAATATCTCTGTGATTACGATTTATGTTTCCTGATATGAATCTTTGGCTGAATATCCTTTGCGCCCTCGTGATCCTGGCCGGGGTCGTGTTTTTGGTGATCCGGCTCCTTCGGCGCGGGCGCCCCGCCCCCGTGGAGGCGGAGGAAACGGAGCCGGAGGACACGGCGACGCTGGGCCTTTTCTCCGTCGAGGAAGACGTCACGTTCCTGGCGGCAAATGAGTATATCACCCGCGAGGGAGAGCTTCGCACCCGCTGAAGGAGGCGGCTTCGTGAGCCGTGAAAAACTGATCTGCCGCGCCGCGATCCTCTTGTCCTACTACTTTATCAGCGGCATGGCGACGACGAATATACTGCGGCTGCTGAAGGGAAGCACCCACCGGGTGAACGCCTGGGAGTGCCGCTGCGCAAGCTGCGGCGGGCGGATCAACGTGCTGATGCAGCAGCCGATCTTTTCCTATCTCGTTTTCAGGGGCAGATGCCGCTACTGCGGGGCGCCGATCCCGAAAAGCACCCTTGCGCTGGAGCTGACGGTTTTCGCGGGCATGAGCCTCATCACGCTGCTGCTGGGCTTTTCCTGGCTGGGGGTCCTGCTCAGCTTTGCCTTCTTTGAGCTGGTCCGGGCGGTGCTGCTGCTCCGCTGCGGGCACAGGGAGGAGCATTTCGTCAGCCAGTATATCGCGGCGGTGGCCGTCGTGCTGCTCTGCCTGCTGATCGTGGAATTTGAGGCGCTGCTTTTGCAATCTGTTTGACCGGCGCGTCGTTGGGCCGGAGGCAAATCATAAAGGGGCTGTTGCAAGTGTTTTTGCAACAGCCCCTTTTTGCGTCTGAAAGGCCAGGGTGCGATACCGTGACAAATCATCCGGGAAAAGGATATAATAGACGTACGTATATAAACAAAGGAGTGAGAGCATGACAGACATCACAGGCTACGCCGCCCATCTGGCCGCGGAGGAGCGCGCGGCGGCGACCATCGAAAAATACGTCCGCGGCGCCGAGCGCTTTTTGCTTTGGCTGGGAGAGCGGGAGCTGAACAAAGAGCTGGTGATCCGCTGGAAGGCCACGCTGAACGGGGCCCCCGCCTCCATCAACGGCGCGATCACGGCCGTAAACTCCCTGCTGGCCTACCTTGGGCACGGGGAATGGAAGGTGCGTCTGGTCAAGATGCAGCGGCGCATCTACCGTGCCCAGGAGAAAAATCTGAGCAGAGAGGAATTTGAGCGCCTGGTGCGGACGGCGGAAGCCCGGGGCAGCCAACGTCTTGCCCGGGCCATCGAGACCCTCGCGGCCACGGGGATACGCGTATCGGAGCTGCGCTTCATCACCGTGGAGAGCCTGGAGGCGCGGGAGGTCACCATCCGGAACAAGGGCAAGCTCCGCACGATCCTGCTGACGGCGGACCTGTCGCGGAAGCTGCGGGACTATTGCAGGCGGGCAGGCATCCGGCAGGGGGAGATTTTCGTGACCCGCAGCGGGCACAGCCTGTCCCGCACCCAGCTCTGGGCGGAGATGAAGCGTCTCTGCAAGGCGGCGGGGGTGGAGCCCACCAAGGTTTTTCCCCATAATTTCCGCCATCTTTTCGCGGTGGTCCACTACCGGCTGCACCGGGACATCGTCAAGCTGGCGGACCTGCTGGGTCACAGCAGCGTCAACACCACCCGCATTTACCTGATCGACACCGGGGATGAGCACCTGCGGCAGCTTGAGGCCATGCGCATGGTGATATGAAAAAGCCCCCGACAACGGCGTCGGAGGCGTCTTTTTATACAGATTTCGTAATCTGTT
>CAMVOG010000041.1 GCA_947169005.1 uncultured Clostridia bacterium
GGAGCTGCACGGGGCCGTCGCCGCCCGGGACGAGGAGGCGGCGGGGCAGGCTCTTTCCGCCCTGGCGGAAGCGGCGGCCGAGGGGGCCTCCGCCGTTCTGCGGCTGAAGGAGCTGCTCTCGCGCATGGAAACGGCCGTCAAGGAACGGGAGGGCCTTGAGGCCCTGGGGGAGCCTCTGCGGGAGTCCGTGACGCAGGTGGAGCGGCTGGCGGAGGCCCTCTCCGCCCTGCGGGACGCGGCCCTGGTCCTCATAAGTCAGCTCCGCTTCGATCCCATCCTTTTCCGCGCCTCCCTGCGGGACTTCGGGATCGCTCTGAGCCTGGTCCGGGAGGCAGGGGACGGCGCAGCCGACGCCCTGCGGGAGGCGGCCGCGGCCTTTGAGACGGCGGAGCCCGCTCTCGGGGAGCTGGGGGACGCCATGGGGGAGCTTTCCTCCTTCGCCGCCGCGCTGGCGCGGGCCTTTGCCGCCCTGCCCGACGCCTTCTCCGCCTTTTCCGAGGCGGCGGAGGCTTTGAACGGCGTCCCCGCCCTAATCTCCGGCTCCGACGCGGCCCGGGACGCCCAGGAGGGTCTCCTGGCCGCCCTGGGGGACGTGTCCTCCGGCCTTTCCGCGCTGAACGGGCGCGCCGCCTCTCTCTCCGGCGAGCTGACGGAGGCGCTTTCCGCCGTGAACGGCCAGCTCACGCGGGTGCTGGAGCTGCTGCTGGACCGGGTGGAGAGCCTGCAGGAGGAGGCGGAAAGCCTGGACCTCTCCTCCCTTTTGGAGGACGCCTCCGACGAAGCCCCCGCCTCCGCCCCCTCCGGGCGGCTGTCCCTCTGCGTGAACGAGGGCAGCGTGGAGGGGGACCGCAGCGTGGGCGGCATCGCCGGGTCCATGGCTCTGGAGCTGGAGCTGGACCCGGAGGACGATTCTCCCCTGCAGCCCCGGTACGGGGCCAGCTACCGCAGCAAGGCGGTGCTGGACCGCTGCGCCCAGCGGGGCAACGTCCTCTGCAAGAAGGACTGCGTCGGCGGGCTCGTGGGGCGCATGGACCTGGGCAGCCTGGTGGGCTGCGAAAGCAGCGGCAGCGTGGAGGGCGGCGGCGACTACGTGGGCGGCGCGGCGGGCCTTTCCGAGGGAACGATCCGGGGCTGCTTCATCCGCGGCTCCGTCTCCGGCGGCAGCCGGGTGGGCGGCGCGGCGGGCAGCGGCAGCGTGATCCGCTCCTGCGTGGTCCTGGCCCGGGTCAAGGGCTCCGGGGAGTACCTGGGGGCCGTGGCCGGGTGGGCGGAGCCCCGCTCCGGCAAGGTGACGGACAACGTGTTCCTGGACCTGGGCGCGGCGGGCATCGACTCCGTCAGCTACGCGGGGGCGGCGGAGCCCGTATCCTATGAGGCGCTTGCCGCCCGGGAGGACCTGCCCGAGGGCTTCCTGCGCTTCACGCTGACGCTGAAGGCCGAGGGAGAAACCGTGGTGTCGCTGCCCTTCTCCTTCGGGGAAGACCTGAGCCGGTTTGCGCTGCCCCCGGCGCCGGAAAAGGAAGGGTACTTCGGCCGCTGGCCCGCTCTGTCGGCTGAGGACGCCGTCGGGGACCTCAGCCTGGAGGCCGTTTACAGCCGCCTGATCCCGCTGCTCCCCAGCGTGGCCGTGACGGCGGAGGGCTTCCCCCTGGCCTATGCCGAGGGCAGCTTCACGGACCGGGCGGCGCTGGAGGCGGAGGAGCTTTCCGCCGAGGACGGCGCGCGGCGCTATGTCCTGCGCCTCACGGGGGAGGAAGCCCCCTTGCCCCTGGCCCTGCGCCTGCGCACGGAGGGCGAAGCGCCCCGGCTCTTCCTGGAGGACGGGGCGGAGCGGCGGGAGCTGCGCTATACCGTCCGGGGCAGCTACATCTGTTTTACCGTGCCGGAGGCCGCCTGCACCCTGCTACTGACGCCGGAAAAGCAGGCTCCCTCCCTGCTGCTCCCCCTCTGCGCGGGCGGCGCGGTCCTCTTGCTGCTTCTGCTGCTCCTCCTGCTGCGCAGGCGGCACAAAAAGGGAAAAACGAAACAAAGCAGCGCGTCGTAGAATCCTCTGCGACGCGCTGTTCCTCATTGTCCATTGGGAATCTCTAAAGACTCTATCAACAAATAATCATTACGCTTGGGGTGGACATGCGTCCTGCCTTCCCCTTGGGGGAAGGTGCCCCAGTGCGCACACTGGGGCGGATGAGGGGCTTGCACCCACTTTGATAATTGAAGAGGCTATCTTGATGTGAAAGTAAGCAAAATCACATCAAAAGCCCTGGCGCTGAATCCAACCGTCAGCAAGCCCCTCATCTACGACTCGCTGCGCTCGCTTGCATAAGTTCCGCCGACCAATCAACCTTCGCCTGATGGCTCGGTTTCTTGGGGCGTCACTTAAGTCGCCTGCGGGCGACAGCTTCCCCCAAGGGGAAGCCAGGAGACGCTTCCCGCTACCGTCTTCTTAAAATGATAGTTTTTAGAGGTCCCTCATTGTCCATTGTCCATTGTCAATTGTCCATTATGACCGCCCCTCGCTCCCACTCCTGTCCGCCGCGGCGCTCGGCGGGGTCCGGGCGGCAGAGGGCCAGCAGGTCCGTGGCCCGGACCTCCAGGGCAAAGAGCCTTCGGGCCGCCTCCGACATGCCGCGGACGGCGGCGGGCTTCGTCAGAACGGGGACGCTCCCCCGCTCCGCCGCCTCCCGCAGCAGCAGGCGGCCGCGCGCGTTCAGCGCCAGGACCCGGGCGTAGGGCGGCGTCCCGGCGGCGTCCCCGGCCCGGATGCCCAGCCAGGCGCAGCAGAGGATGCGGCGCAGGCGGGCGGCGGCATAGCGCTTCGTCTTCACGGCGGAGAGGAAGGCCGTCACGCTGCCCGCGGTCCCGGCGGCCCTGGCCAGGCGCTTTTCCAGCCCCTCGGACACGTCGGGCAGGGCGGCGAAGTCCGCCTCCTCCATCGTCCGCAGCTTCGCCAGGAGCATCTGCTCCGCGTCCCGCAGAAAGAGGGGGTCCCGCCCCGCCGCCGACTCCGCCCGGTAAAGGGCCATAGCCGCGGGGGGCACGGATCCGTCCACCGCCTCCCCGTTCAGCAGCCGCCTGCGCAGGGCGGAGGCGGAAATCAGCTCTCCCGCCCCCTCCGCGGCGTCGTGGGCCGGGCCCTCCCGCCGGACGGGCAGCTGCTCCATGCCGCTTCCCAGCCGCCCCAGGGCCTTGGCGTATTCCACGGCCAGCAGGTCGTTGGGCGCTTTGAGCCAGGCGAAGTCCCGCCCCGTCAGCCGCTCCAGGGCCCGCTGACGGGCGGCGGCGAAGGAAAGGCCCTCCGCCAGCTCTTCCTTCAAGAAAGGAGAAAGGGCCGGGTCCTCCAAAAGGGCGGCGGTCTCCCGCAGGCGGGCGGCGTCCCCGCTCTCGGAGCCGAAGGAAAGGGCGTCCACGCAGCCGAGCCCCGCCAGCAGCCCCACGGCTCCCCGGGCGAAGCCCTCCGCCGAGGACAGGGCCCAGGGCAGGGGCAGCTCCAGCACCAGGTCCGCCCCGCAGCGCAGGGCGGCGGCGGCCCGGACGTGCTTGGCGAATACGGCGGGCTCCCCCCGCTGGACGAAGCTGCCGCTCATGACGCAGACGACGCCGCCGTCCGGGCCCAGGGCGGCCCGGGTGCGGGCCAGATGCAGGGCGTGTCCCTTGTGAAAAGGGTTGTATTCCGCGACGATCCCGGCGGTTTTCATGGGCGACCCTCCCAAAAATACGCAAAAAGCAAAAATTTTTCCGCAAAACGGTTGTTTTATCCGCGGAAAGAGTTTAAAATAATCGGGTATGATTATTTTAGACCATCGCTTCTTATATTTCAATAGGAAAGGAATCTGATTACCAATGAATATCTTAGTTATCAACGCGGGCAGCTCCTCCCTGAAGTATCAGCTCATGGACCCCGATACCGGGGCCGTGACCGCCAAGGGTCTCTGCGAGCGCATCGGCATCGACGGACGGCTGACCCACAAGGTCCCCGCCGCCGACAAGAAGGTGGAGAAGGACATCCCCATGCCCACCCACAAGGAGGCCATTGAGGCCGTTATGGCCATTCTCGTGGACCCCGTGGACGGCGTCATCAAGTCCGTGGACGAGATCGACGCGGTGGGCCATCGCGTGCTGCACGGCGGCGACAAGTTCGTGGCCTCCTGCATCGTGGACGAGGCCTGCAAGCAGGCCATCCGGGACTGCATCCCCCTGGGCCCCCTCCACAACCCCGCCAACCTCATGGGCATTGAGGCCTGCGAGAAGGCCATGCCCGGCAAGCCCCAGGTGGCCGTGTTCGACACCGCCTTCCACATGACCATGCCCCCCAAGGCCTACCGCTACGCCATCCCCACCGAGTACTACACCGAGGATCACCTGCGCCGCTACGGTTTCCACGGCACCTCTCACCGCTTCGTTTCCCGCCGCTGCATTGAGCTGATGGGCAAGAAGCCCGAGGAGCTGAAGATCATCGTGGCGCACCTGGGCAACGGCTCCTCCCTCTCCGCCGTGAAGGACGGCAAGTGCCAGGATACCTCCATGGGCCTCTCCCCTCTGGCCGGCGTCCCCATGGGCACCCGCTCCGGCGACATCGACCCCTGCGTGGCCCAGTACATTATGAATAAGGAAGGCATGACGGCGGACGAGTGCCTGAATATGCTCAACAAGAAGTCCGGCATGCTGGCCCTCTCCGGCGTTTCCTCCGACTTCCGCGATATCGAGGCCGAGGCCGCCAAGGGCAACGAGGACTGCAAGCTGGCCCTGGATAAGTTCTGCTACGAGGTGAAGAAGTACATCGGCGCCTACGCCGCCGCCCTGGGCGGGCTGGACTGCCTGGTCTTCACCGCCGGCGTCGGCGAGAACGCCCCCACCACCCGCGCCTCCATCTGCGAGGGGCTGGAGTATCTGGGCATCAAGCTGGACCCCGAGAAGAACAACGTCCGCGGCAAGGAGGCCGTTATCTCCGCCGCCGATTCCAAGGTCACCGTCTGGGTCATCCCCACCAACGAGGAGCTCATGATCGCCCAGGACACCCAGGAGATCGTCAGCGCCCTGAAGTGATTTTCAGCACTCAGGAAAGAGTACTCAGCACTCAGTATACCGCATGAACGCGCATCCGCCATTTCTTCGGAAGTGGCGGATGTTTTTGTCACTAATTTTTCCAATATTGTTATCCTTTTGGCCCTTTTCTTGCGTGCGGAAACGTGATACAATAAGCCTTGCCACAGAGGCGGACGGGGGCAAAAACTTTTGCTTTTTTCGGCAAACGGACGGAACATTCCCGCTCCCGCCCCGTCCAATATAGAGCGGGGCAAAAAACAGACGCAGCTATCGCTTTTAATCTTTAATCTTCAATCTTCAATCTTCAATCTTCAATCTTCAATCTTCAATCTTTAATCTTTAATCTTCAATCTTCAATCTTCAAACTTTAATCTTTAAACTTTAATCTTCAAACTCCCCCCCGATACAACTTTGATGCATAGGGCGCATAGCCTTATGATACAAGCCCAATACGAACACCCACAGAAAAATGATATATAAAGGAGAAGGGACATGAACAAACACATTTTGAAACGGCTGGCGGCCCTGGGCTGCGCGGCAGCTCTGTCGCTGGCGCTCTTTACGGGCTGCGGCCCCAAGACCGAGACGCCCGCCAACAACGGCGGCAGCAGCAGCCAGACGGACGTGAGCAATCAAAGCGAGCCGACCGGCGGCGGCAATACGGGCTCCAACAACACGGGGTCCAACGCCGCCCGCCCCGCGGACGCGCCGGAATTCGCCTACGTGCCCAACTACACCCAGGTCAACGCCAAGGTGGATTACATCAACACCGTTTTCCCCGCCGGTGACAAGCTCTATTTCACCACGGACGTGGGCTCCAGCGTGGACCCGGACGGCAACGAGCTGGACGAGAGCGACGAGAACTACTGGCAGTATTACACCTACCGCACCGCCATTTTCTCCATGAATCTGGACGGCTCCGACCTCAAGGAGCTGGAAAACTACAAAATGCCCGCGATCCCCGAGGGGAAGATGGGCAACGTCAACCTGAACACCCTCACCGTGGACGGAAACGGCAACCTGGCCGTGGTGGAGAACATGAATCTCTATCACTACGACGCCCCGGAGGGGGTTACGGAAGAGAACCCCGAATACTGGGATTATTACGTGGACGACGGCAACACCACGACCCTGCGCACCATCGGGGCGGACGGCAGCGAGCTTTCCTCCTTCGATCTCTCCTCTCTTTCCGATCAGGATTATTTCTACGTCAACACGCTGCTTTTTGACGCGGCGGGCAACGTTTACGTCAACATGGAGAACAAGGTCACCGTGCTGGACACGGGGCTGAACAAGCTCTTCACCCTGGAGGTGGAGAACTCGATCGACCGCCTGATCCTCCTTTCCGACGGGACCGTGGCCGCCTCCGGCTATACGAACAGCGGCTACGCTCTCACCCGCATCGACCTCAGCGCCAAGGGCTGGGGCAAGGAGATCAAGCTGCCCAACAACATTTATAACGTCTTCTCCGGCAGAGGCGACTACCTGGCCTACGGCTCCGACGGCAAAAACCTTTACGGCTACGACGGGAACAAGGACGAATGGGTGAAGATCCTCAACTGGATCGACTCCGACGTGGACGGCAGCAATCTCAGCTCCATCATCCCCACCCCCGACGGCAACATCACCGCGCTCTCCCAGACCTGGACCGAAAACGGGCAGAAGATCGAGCTGGTGAAGATGGTGAAGACCCCCTGGGACCAGGTGCCCCACAAGCAGACGCTGACCTATGCCTGCCTCTATCTGGATTACAACCTGCGGGCCCAGATCATTGAGTTCAACCGCACAAATCCCGAGTTCCGCATCTCCGTGAAGGACTACTCCGAGTACAACACCGACGAGGATTACACCGCCGGCCTCACCAAGCTGACCACCGAGATCCTCACCGGCAACGTGCCCGACCTGCTCTCCATCAATTCGCTCCCCATCGATCAGTACGCCGCCAAGGGACTTCTGGAGGACCTCTACCCCTATATGGACGCGGACCCCGAGGTTACCCGCGCCTCCTTCGTGCCCAGCGTGCTGAAGGCCCTGGAGAACAACGGCAAGCTCTACATGATCGGCAACACCTTCTCCATTCAGACCGTGCTGGGCAATCCCCGCATCATCGGCTCTGAGCCCGGCTGGACCCTGGACGAGCTGAACGACGCCATGCAGAAGCTGGGCCCCGACGCGGACGTTTTCGACCAGTATATCACCCGCGACAACATCCTCCAGCAGGCGCTCTGCTTCTCCATGGATGAGTTTGTGGACTGGAACACCGGCAAGTGCAGCCTCGACAGCGAAGGCTTCGTAAAGCTCCTGGAGTTCTGCAACCGCTTCCCCGCCGAATACAACTGGGATAACTACGAGTACTCCGAGGCCGATTCCACCCCCAACCGCATCCGCAGCGGCAAGCAGCTTCTGGTAAACACCGGCTTCTCCGATTTCGATTCCTTCCAGATGTACAAGGCCATGTTCGGCGGCGAAGTCGTTATCAAGGGCTTCCCCTGCGAGAGCCGCAACGGCACCGCTCTGAACATGTATTCCGGCATCGCCATGACCAGCTCCTGCGCCAACAAGCAGGGCGCCTGGAGCTTCATCCGCAGCATGCTGACCGAGGATTACCAGAAGGAAAACGTCCAGTGGAATTTCCCCACCAACCAGGCGGCCTTCGACGCCATGCTGGAAAAGGCCATGACCCCCGAATATGAGACCGATCCCGAAACCGGCGAGCGCAAGGAGGTCCCCAAAAACACCTGGGGCTTCGACGGCATGGAGGTGGAGATCTACGCCCTCAAGCAGGAGGAGGCCGACCAGATCGTGGGGGCCATCAACTCCGTCAGCAAGCTCTATACCTACGACCAGAGCGTTTACAACATCATCTCCGACGAGGCGGCGGCCTACTTCAACGGCCAGCGCTCCGCCCGCGACTGCGCCAACTACATCCAGAGCCGCGTCAATCTTTATGTAAACGAGCAGAGATAAATGAAAGCCATCCTTCGTAAAAAAGAAGGGAACAAGACCGCCGCCCCCCGCTTAAGCGGGAGGCGGCGGTGGCGGGAATTCCTGGGTTCCTCGGCCTTTCTGGGGCCCAGCCTGATCGGCGTAGGCGTTTTCTTCATCATCCCCTTCTTTATCGTGGTATATTACTCGCTGATCAACAACCCCGTGCAGAAGGAGTTCGTCTTTCTGGACAACTTCAAAAAGCTCTTTGACAATTATTCCTTCAAGGTGGCGGCGACCAACACCCTGCGCTTTTCCGGCGTCGCCGTGCCCGCGGCGGTGATCCTCTCCCTGCTGCTGGCGCTGATGCTGGAATGCCGCATCCCGCTGAAAAGCCAGTTCCGCACCTTCTTCCTCAGCCCCATGATGGTGCCCATCGCCTCGGTGGTGCTGATCTGGCAGGTGCTGTTCCACTACAACGGCACCGTCAACCAGATCATGGCCCTCTTCGGCGTGGACAAGATCGACTGGCTGCGCTCGGAGCACTGCATGCTGGTGGTCACGCTGCTGTTCCTGTGGAAGAACCTGGGCTACAACATGATCCTTTTCATGGCAAACCTGGCCAACATCCCCAAGGAGCTGCTGGAGGTGGCCGAGGTGGAGGGGGCCGGAAAGCTCTACACCTTCTTCCGCATCAAGCTGCGCTACCTCTCCCCCACCATCCTCTTCGTCACGATCCTCTCCCTCATCAACTCCTTCAAGGTCTTCCGGGAGGTCTACTTGCTGACGGGGGATTACCCCTACGAGGGGCTGTACATGCTGCAGCACTTTATGGCCAATACCTTCCGCTCCCTGGACTATCAGAAGCTGGCCTCCGCGGCGGTGGTCATGGCCATCGTCATGGTCTTCATCATCGCCCTGCTCTTTATTGTTGAGGACCGCTTCGGAAAGGACGTGGAGCAATGAGAAAGAAACGCACCTTCGGCCGTGCCGCCATGTTCGTGCTTTCCGCCGTTTTCGCCATCCTCTTCCTGCTGCCCACGGTGCTGACCATCACCAACTCCTTCATGTCCCAGTCGGAGATCAACGCCAACTACGGCTCCGTCTTCTCCGGCGTGTCGGACGGCAAGACCTATATCGCTGAGGACGTGAACCTCAAGTTTATCCCCGATACGGTGAGCTTTTCCCAGTACATCACGGTGCTGTTCAAAAGCCCGGATTACCTGCTGAAATTCTGGAACTCGGTGATCCTGGTGGTCCCCATCGTGCTTTTGCAGGTGGGCATCGCGGCCCTGGCGGCCTACAGCTTCACCCGGTACAAGACCAAGTTCAAGAGCTTCCTCTTTTTCTTCTACGTGATCCTCATGCTCATGCCCTATCAGGTGACGCTGGTGCCCAACTACCTGGTCTCTGACTGGCTGGGCATTCTCAACACCTCCTGGGCCGTGATCCTGCCCGGGGCCTTCGCCCCCTTCTCCGTCTTTTTGCTGACGAAGTTCATGCGGCGCATCCCCACCGCCCTCATCGAGGCGGCCAAGCTGGACGGCGCCGGGGAATGGACCATTTTCCGCCGCATCTGCCTGCCTCAGTGCCGCAGCGCCCTCTACTCCATCGCCATTCTGGTCTTTATCGACTACTGGAACATGGTGGAGCAGCCGCTGATCCTCCTGCAGGACAGCACAAAGCAGCCCCTGTCGGTGTACCTGTCCACCATCAACTCCGGCGAGGTGGGCATCGCCTTCGCCGTCGCCGTGATCTACATGATCCCCTCCCTGCTGCTCTTCCTCCACGGCGAGGAATACCTGGTGGAGGGCATCACCTACTCCGGATCCGTGAAGGGGTAAGTGAGTTCAGAGTTCAGAGTTCAAAGTTCAGCGTTCAGAGACGAACGCCAAAGGAGCTACGTTAAACATGGAAACGAACGTCAAAAAGAGAGGCTGGGTCAAGAACGCCATCATCATCTTCCTGCTGATCCTCCTGGTCCTGACCCTCTTTTCCAACACCATACTGAATCATTCCCTGCCCGAGGTCAGCGCCCAGTACGTGGGCAGCGGGTCCATCACCACCCGCGTCCGGGGCAGCGGCACCATCGAGGCCGTGGAAACCTACGACGTAAAGGCCACCCAGTCCCGCACAGTGCAGTCCGTGCCCGTCCGCGTGGGCGACCAGGTGGAGGTGGGCGACGTGCTGATGTACCTCACCGGGGACGCCAGCGCCGAGATCGAAACCGCCCGCACTGAGCTGGAAACGCTGGAGACCGCCTACGAGCGCGCCCTGCTTACCGCCACCTCCAGCGACTACGCCCGGGAGAATCGGGACATTGAGAACGCCCGGCGGGACCTCCAGGAGGCGCAGGCCGCCCGGGACAAGCTGAAGCCGGACTCCCAGGCCGTGGCGGCGGCGGACGTCGCCGTGACGAACGCGCAGAACGGCGTGGACGCCGTCAAGCAGGCCCAGACCGCCCTCAAGGCCCGGATCAAGGAGGCGGAGGCCGCGGTTTCCGACTATGAGAAGGAGATCAGCGCCTATCAGAAGGAGATCAACGCCCATCAGAAGGAGGTCAACGCCGCCCAGAAGGAGCTGGACGCCGCTCAGAAGGAGCTGGACGCCGCCCAGAAGGAGCTGGATACGGCCCAGCAGGAGGCTGACGCCGCCCTGGTGGCCCGGGACAACGCCAAGGCGCAGCTGGAGGCCCTGGGAGGCAAGAACAGCGGCAGCATCGGCAGCGACGCGGGCGTTGTGGCGGCCCAGGCCCAGGTGGACGCCGCCCAGGAGGCGCTGAACGCCGCCAAGGACGATCTCACCGCCAAGGAGCTCATTTACGGCGCGGATTATGAAATCTTCCACGCCACCGCCGAAGCCGAGCGGGGCGAGACCTCCCTGAGCGCCTACATGAAATATCTGGCTGAGATCTACTCTCAGAATCCCCCCGCCGACCCGGATACCCGCACCGAGGAGCAGAAGGCCCACTACGCCCAGTACGAGGCCTACACGGTCATCACCCGCTATCAGCAGGCCGTGGCCGACGCCCAGCAGGCCCTTGAGAGCGCCAAGGCGGCCTACGTCTCCGCCCAGGCCAGCTACTATGAGACCTACGAGCCCGGCAACATCGACGAATGGAACAAGCGCAACACTGCTCTGACCGCCGCCGAGGAAACGCTGACGCAGAAGCAGTACACTCTCCAGCAGAAAAAGCGGGCCTGGGACGAAAAGTCCGCTCTTAAGGACCAGGCCGCCACAAAGGTGGACGCCTTGAACGAGACCAAGGCCGACATGGAGGAAAAGCTCAAGGAAATGCGGGAGGAAACCCTGGCCGACAAAAACGCCGTCGTGACGGATCTGCAGGAGCAGCTCACCGCCAGCGCAGAGGAGCTGGCCGACGCCGAGGCCGCCCTGCAGGAGGCCAAGGCCGCCCGGGACGAGCTGGACACCCAGGCCGAGAGCTACAAGGCCGCCGAGCAGAACGTCCGCAGCCTGCAAAAGAACCTGGAGGACCAGCTCTTCGCCCTGTCCGAGCAGCAGAAAACCGACAGCAGCGCCCAGGCCCTGCAGACCTTTGAGCTGAACGAGCAGCGCAAGCAGATCGAGAAAAAGCGCGCCGAGCTGCAGGCTCTCCAGGAGGAGGGCATGGGCCAGACCATCGTGGCCCAAACCGCCGGCACCGTAAAGAGCATTTCCGTCTCCGCCGGAGCCACCACCACGCCGGACAGCGTGCTGGTCTCCATCGAGGTCACGGACCGGGGCTACAGCCTCAGCTTCCCCGTCAGCCTGGAGCAGAGCCGCCGGGTCCGCGTGGGCGACGCGGCGGAGCTGGTGGATTATTGGTGGGGCCCCGAGATCACGGCCACCCTCTCTTCCATCCGCCCCGACCCCGCCAATCCCCAGCAGAGCCGTCTGCTGGTCTTCGACATCACGGGCGAGGAGGTCAGCGTGGGCACCCAGCTCACCCTCTCTATCGGCCAGCGCAACACCAATTACGACCTGGTGGTGCCCTCCAGCGCCATCCGCTCGGACACCAACGGCAGCTTCGTGCTGGTGGTGGAGGCCAAGCCCTCTCCCCTGGGCAACCGCTACATCGCCACCCGTGCGGACGTGACCGTCATCACCTCGGACGACAGCAACTCCGCCGTCAGCGGCAGCCTGTCCAACAGCGATTTCGTCATCACCACCTCCACCCGCCCGGTGGAGCCGGGTATGCAGGTACGCATGGCGGATTAAACCGCGGAGGCTCATATGAAACGGAAAACGATCATCTTCAGCCTCATCGCCGGTCTGCTGGCCCTGGCGGCTTTGGGCTTCGCCATCGCCTTCTTCTCCATCGGCGGCAGCCTGGAGAGCCAGAAGGCGGCCCAGCGCTGGAAGGGCCAGAGCGAGGGGCGCTTCGCCCAGGTCTCCGCCTTCTTCCCCATCGGCAGCGAGCAGAACGCCGACAGCTTCCGCGGCTTCCACGAGAGCTTTGCCCCCAAATTCCGGGACGCGGGCCTGGAGGAGCCGGAAAACGGCAGTCTCTGGAAGGACGCCTGGTCCGCCAAATGC
>CAMVOG010000042.1 GCA_947169005.1 uncultured Clostridia bacterium
AGCTTCTGCTCAAAGGAGTTGAGCCCCGCAATACTGCGGGTGGGGCTGGAGGCGATGGAATCGTTATAATAGCGCACGCCGTCCTTCTCCCGCACCAGCTCGATGCGATGCTCCACACCGCCGAACTCGGCGGCCACCTTACGGCAAACCTCCTCCCCCACGATGTCCAGCACGGCGGCGAAGGCGGCCATATAGTTTTCCACGTTATGGATGCCGGGGAGCTTGATATCCTTTCGGTCCAGGAGCTTGAGGGAATACCAGCCGTTGTTGTACCAGATGCTCTCCCCGTCAAACCAGCAGCCCTGGCGGATCTCATGCTGACGGCTGAAGCAGAAGAGGCGCCCCTTAGCCTCGGTAATCAAGGCAGCGGTGCCCGCGTTGTCGGCATTCAGCACCAGGCGGTCCTCCGGGCCCTGGAAGCGGCAGATATTCTTCTTTGCCTCGGCGTACTCCGCCATATTGCGGTGCCAGTCCAGATGATTGGGCTCGATATTGGTGATAACGGCGATGTGGGCGCTCTTCTTCATGCTCATGAGCTGGAAGGAGGAGAGCTCCACCACGGCAAAGTCCTCGGGGCCGATCTCATCCACCTCCGGCAGAAGAGGCTTGCCGATATTGCCGCCCAGGTGAACGGTCTTCCCCGCCGCCTCTAAGAGCTTGGCGATGATGGTGGTCGTCGTCGTCTTTCCGTCGCTGCCCGTCACGGCGATGATGGGGCAGGGACAGAGCTCAAAGAAGAGCTCCATCTCCGAGGTGACGGTACTGCCCCTCTGCTCCGCAGCCAAAAGCTCCGGCACGTCGGGCCGGAGGCCGGGGGTCTTGAAGATAAGGTCCTGGTCCAGGCCCTCCAGATAGGCGGGACCCAGGCGGAGCTTTGCGCCCTTCTTTTCCAGTTCTTCCGCCAAAGTGCCCAGCTTCTCCCGCTCGCTTTTATCACAGACGGTCACGTCCAGCCCCGCGTCCAGGAGCCGCCCGATCAGCGGCGTATTGCTCACGCCCGCGCCGATCACGGCCACGCGCTTGCCCGCGAGGGAGCGCAGATAGTCTTTTAACGTCATGGATGATCCCTCCGCAATCAACTTGTAACTTGCCTTATATTATACCGCATTCAAGTAAAATTGCAATGCATCTTTTCAACAGAAACGCATTGACCCGGCGAGGCTTTTGCGCTATACTGAGCATATATAGCACAAATACACTTTATTTTTGGGAGGTATCCTTATGAATCTTGCTGAAAAGTACGCACCCTTGGCCAACAGGCTCTCCATCGGGCAGTACTGCCCCCCCAAGTGCTTCGAGCTGGCGGGGAAGGAATTCAACTTCGTCATCGACACCAACGAGCAGTGCGGCGACGCTACTCTCCGCTTCATCGACGAGACCACGCTGGAATGGCGTGTGAAGGGCGAGGAGGAATTCAAGTCCGCCACCTACGAGTGCCGCAAGTCTGACGACTGGACCTATCTCGTCACCTACTGCATGGAGGGCGAGCCCAAGGAAAACCACACCTGGATCATTGACCGGGAGCAGGAGCTGGTGACCTTCCTGCGCTGCGTCATGGGTGAAAATCCATACTGGCCCTATCTGATCGACAGTCACTGGGGTTTCGGCTACATCAAGGTCGAGGGCAAGGAGCACACGGATCGCCGCCGCCACGGCTTCACCGACGAGGTGAAGGGCACCGCCGTCAAGTGGACTTACGGCCATGAGCTCTCCACCGTCCACTGCTACTATCACACCAACTGGTATCGCATCGGCTATCCCAAGGACGACGTGCGCTCCAAGGAGGCCGAGGAGACCAACAACATGTTCCGCGAGATGATGAAGGCCATGCCCGGCCCCGACGAGCCCTGCTTCTACGTGAAGATCAAGGAGGGCATGTACCTGGTAAGCTGCACGGAGCAGAACATGGAGAAGATCCTGGGCGACAAGATCAGCTTCCGCAGCGACACCCTCTGCTTCCTGGACAACTGGAACCGCATGTACAGCGTGGGCCGCGGCTACGGCACCTCCACCATGAACGGCCAAGAGGATCGGCGCATCTTCGTCATGATCGGCAAGTACGCTTCCCCTGTTGAGGTAGACGAGCATTTTTTTACCGACCCTAACCCCTATCTGATCTGACCTTTTGTCTTGACAGAAGGCCGGGAAGGGGTTACAATACGGCCTTGTGAGATCGCGGGGCAGTCGCGGGAGCGAGCCGAAAGGCTGCTCACGAGGAAAGTCCGGGCTGCGTAGGGCAAGGATAACGGGTAACGCCCGCCGAAGGCGACTTCAGGAAAAGTGCAACAGAAATAAACCGCCGGCTGTGGCCAACACTATGTCAAACTTTGAGCGTTTTTCAGCTCGCCCGGTAGTGTAATCGGCCCTGCCCGGCAAGGGTGGAAAGGCGAGGTAAGAGCTCACCCGCCGGCTGGGAACAGACCGGTGCTGTAAACTCTATCCGCAGCAACACCGCGGAGGGGACATTGGCTTGCCCGGCCGTCCCCGGGAGGTGGCTGGAGCCTGTCGGCAACGACAGGCGTAGACAGATGACTGCCACAGGCGTGAGCCTGTACAGAACCCGGCTTACAAGTGATCTCACACAAAAATACCACGGCTTCGGCCGTGGTATTTTTGTGTGTGAGTGGGAGGCCCCTCCCCCCACGCAGTATTGAAAATTTATATCCCCCCACGGGGCTTGCGCGGGCTTGGGAGATGTTGTAAAGTATAAGCAGCTCCGGGACGGAGCAAGCTGAAGCAGGAGGGTTTACCAATGAGCCACATCGAAGAAGAAGGCGTCCTTCACGAGCATATGCACGAGCACGGGCATGAGCATTCCCATGAGCATCATCATGAGCATCTGCCCGCGGACGCCAACGTCTCGCAGAAAACCGTCGCCCTGCTGGGCTACATGGTCGAACACAACAAGGCCCACGCGGAGGAGGTCCACGACCTGGCCCACGCGCTTTCCGCCGCGGGCAAGGAAGAAGAAGCCTCGCTGATCCACCGTGGCGTCGCCCTTTACCGGGAGGGGAACGAGCTGCTGGCCCGGGCTCTCGCGGCCCTGAAGGAGGAGGCATAAGCATGTGTTTGGCAAAAGCCGTCCGGGTCGAGGGCACGGAGCAGGTCGAGCTCTGCGCTTACGTCAGCCAATTCCGCGCGGAGGGGGATCAAATCACCCTTACAGACGTGCTCGGGGAGGAGACGACCCTCACCGGCAGGATCAGCCGCGTCGATCTGGTGAAAAACCTGATCGTCATAGAGGCTGCTTGACGTTTCATTCGATTATTTCAAATTCAACTTTTTCTTTTCCCGCAGGAAAGCGGCAGGTGAAAAAGCACCTGCCGCTTTCCTGTTTGCTCATGCTTCCGCGAAAAACGCGTAAGCTCACTTGACGCCCTTCACCATAAAAATACGGGTATCGGGGGCCCCGGGCTCCGTTTCAAAGGGCTGCTCCCCTCGGGGCCGGAATCCCTTCATAGCCGGGAACAGCGCAGTCATAAAATCCACCCGGGCGCTGACCTCAGTGAAGCCCAGGCGCAGCATCCCGTCCAAATCCCACTGGGGTCTGTTCTGCCCGGCGATGCTGAGCTGTTTGGCAATGTTGTTGCGCTCGTTGACCATGTCTGGCCGCGTCCCGATGAGCTTCTCCGGACCCGCCTTCCATTTGGCGTTTTGCTTCTCTGTCCAGCCGCTTTCGTCCGCTCGCTTGAATACATACCCATAGTTCGCGTCGATATTGATTACCACGCCGCCGGGGGCAAGGACCCGGAACCACTCCGCGTATACCTTCTCGGGCTCCGGCACCGTCCAGGTCACGTTGCGGGAAATGATGAAGTCAAAGCTCCCATCCTCAAGCTCCATATGCTGCGCGTCCATACGCACAAACCGAATGGACGGATAGCGCAGCATGGCTGCGTTGCTTTCCGCCTGGTCGATCATGTCCTGAGAGTAGTCTATCCCCGTTGTTTCACAGCCCAGCTCCGCCAGGAGAAAAGCGAAGAAGCCCGCTCCCGTCCCTGTATCCAGGGCACGGACGATTCCTTCCTTTGAGGGAAGCTGGGCACGGATAAAGGCCGTCCAGACCGTTCTCTGCGGCCCGGCAAGGTCCATAAGGCGAAAATGACTGAACTCCTCTGCCCGTTTTGACCAATACGTATTGATTCTTTCCTGCATTTGCATGTTTTCCACTCCTTATTCGTTTTCGCGCAGGCTGTGCCTGGGTACCATCACCCTCAGCTCGCGTGCCTGTGTAAAATCTGTTTCGATCCGGAACGCGGCACGCAGATTTTCTTTGGAGATGACTTTTTCCGGCGCTTCGGAGGACAAAACAACTCCGTCGCAAAGCAGAATCGCCTGATCCGCAAAGCGGAGGACAGCGTTCAGATCGTGGATCACCGCGACGACTCCGATACCCCTCTGCTTCGCAAGCTCACGCATCAGTTCCATGGTATCGAGCTGATAGCGCAGGTCCAGATTACTCGTCGGCTCGTCCAGAAGCATGAAACGCGGCTCCTGCGCCAGGGCACGGGCAATCAGCACGCGCTGTCTTTCTCCCCCGCTCAACTGCTGGAGCGGGCGCAGGGCAAAGGCAAGCAGACCCATCTCCTTCAAGACGTTTTCCGCGGCAGTCACGTCCGCCTCGGACGCTTTTCCGCTCATACGCGGCATGCGCCCGGATATGACCGTCTCCATCACGTTCAGGCTGGGATTTACAACGGTAAACTGAGGAACGTACCCGAATATCTGAGCCCTTTGTTTCAAGGAAAGGCTCTGCACGTCCGCTTCATCCGCAAGCACCCTTCCTGAGGCCGGTCTCAGAAGGCCGTTCAAGCATTTCAAAAGCGTGCTTTTCCCGGCCCCGTTTGCGCCGATGAGACAGGTGAAGGAGGAAGCGGCCATCTCACAGCAGATCCCGGAAAAGATCGCGCGTTCCTTATAACGGAAGGACAGGTCCCGCACGGACAGCTTCAATAGACCCGCCCCCTTCTCTGAGACAGGATCAGATAGAGAAACAGGGGCGCCCCGATCACGGACAACACGATCCCCACAGGGAGCACCGTCGGGCTGAGGATCGTCCTCCCGATCGAATCCGCCGCCAGCACCAGCAGGGCGCCGATCAGCACAGACGCGGGCAGCAGACAACGATGCTCTGACCCTATCAGCATTCTCGCCACATGGGGCGCAACGATACCGACAAAGCCGATAACACCAACAAAGCTGATGGTAACGGCAGCCACAAGCGTGACGAGAACGCCTCCCCCCACGCGCACCGCTCCGGCGTTGACGCCCAAAGCCCTCGCGCTCTCGTCGCCCCCGGAGGCCATTAAATTAAAGGACCACGCCAGGCGCATGAAAACCGCGAAGGCGATCAGAAGGCACAGAGTCAGGATAAAGATCTGCGGCCAGGTCACGCCTGTCAGGCTGCCAAAGCTCCAATGAACGATCTGCGCGAGCTGATCCTCGCTGGCAGCGTATTGCAGCAGAGAATTTGCTGAGCCGAACAAAAAGTTCAGTGCAACTCCCACCAGGATCATACCGCCGGCGTTCAGTCTTTTTGCCGCGGTTAGTCCGTAAACGACGCCCGCGTTCACAAGGGCTACGGAGAAAGCGCAAAGGATCACAGATTGCTCCCCAACGCCAAAAGGGTGAAACAGTATGCCGATGGCGGCGCCGAGACCCGCTGCGCTGGAAATGCCCGTTGTAAAAGGGCTTGCCATCACGTTGCCGGTGGTGGATTGCATGACCGTTCCGCACAGGCCGAGGGCCCCGCCCACCAGCAGCGCCGTAACGACCCGGGGCAGGCGCAGCGTCGTCAGAATGACCTCCTGCGTATGGGTGATCGGCTCCATTTTGCCCGGCCCTCCAACCCCCGGCAGTAAAAGTGCGATCACGCCGCCGGGCGTGATGTCCGAGCTGCCCAGGAATACAGCGACGCCGGAGCCCAGCAGCAGAAGAAGCAGAAGGAAAAGCAGAAACAGCCTCCTGCGCTCTTTCAGCCGTGCGTATTCTGTCCGGACAGAGGAGGATACTTTCTCAGCCATTGCCGTTTATATGATCTCCGACACGCCAGCTTTGCCCCTCCGTAAAGGAGATGTGCTGGAACTCCTCCAGCCAGCGGCCAAAAACCGCATCGGGGTCCAGGGTCTCAAAGCGATCGGGATACAGCCATTTGGCAATGTAGGCGGTGCCGATCAGCTTGCCCATTCCGCCCATTGCAAAGGATGTCACAAAGCGGACGTTCCCATCATGCACCGCAGACAGCTCCTGGAAGCCGGGGCGGGCCAGATAAGCGGCCTGCGCCGCCAGATAGTCCTCCTCAGAGGGTGGAGTGTACCCGCTTAAGTCCAGGCCAGTCCCCGCGACCATTTTGAAAAGATAATCAGGGTTCGCCACGATGAAGGATTCCGCGTCAATCTCTGTGTTGTCAAAGGCCGCATCCGCAAAAGCATTGACGCCGCCTGCCCGCTCGATCATCTTGCCCCAATCGTTGCCGGAGCGGGCCACGGAATAGTCCTTGATCGACTCCCAAACCGCGCTTTTCCGTTCCGCTTCCGGAATGGCGGCGGCAATGGCGGCAACGGTATCATTCACCTCGTTGAAAAAAGCGCGCAATGAAGCTGAATCCTCAGAAGGGCCAAATAGAGACTCGATCACGTCTATCTGCCCGTTCAACTCCACGTTATAGCCCACAAGGCCCACTACGGGGATACCAAAGGGCTCCATCGCCGCCACCAGATCGTCGGTAACAAAGGGCGTGATAAGCGCCTGAGGCTCCAACTCTGCAATAGCCTCATAGTTCAGTTCATTGCCGTCTCCGAAGGAATTCTCCGGTGCGAATTCCGGCCAATAGACGGCGTTCTCAATGATGCTGTCGTCCACACCAACCACCTTGTCGATCTGCCCGCAGGCGCGGAGAAGCTCCAGGTCATACCGATTGACGACGGCCACTCGCGTAAGAGGGGCCACGATCTCTACCTCACGACCCGTTCCGTCAATGATCGTTACGGTCTCCGGGGTCTTTTCCGCTTCCTGTCCGGCGGGGGGGTTCAGGGGGATGGTCATTGTTTCTGTCTGCCCGCCGCAGGCCGTAAGGCCGAAAAGCAGGGACAGCAGAATTGCGGCGCATAAGAGGATTTTTTTCATTTTTACTTCCTTTCTGGCGAACAAAAAAGCAGGCTCATAGACCGTTTGCCCCGGGGGCAGCGGAGTATGACCTGCTGTTGTTCAGTCGGTTCCGTTATTCAGTTGAATTTGATGCTCTTTTTGATCTCCTCGGCACGGACGGGCTGCCCGTCCGCCACATGGATATGCAGCTCTCCGAAACGAAGCTCCCGGATCAAATGGATCAGTTGGGCTTCCTTTTCCGTGGGAACAAGCTCATCTGCTTTATTCAATCGTTCACCCCCTGTCATTTTATACGGTATCATGGATTATTTACAGGCACAAGCCCCGTGGGGGGATATTTTTTTATGTGTTTTCTTTTGCTTTCTTTCTCAATCACGCTCCTCCTTTGCCCTTGCCTTATGCCTTCCGGCGCGGTATACTGTTGTCAAAAAGTACGGAGGGTACAAGCCATGAATATCGTTTTGCGCATCAACAAGGCCAATATGAACGCCTACTCAGACCCGGCGGCGATCCGGGCGGGGTGGGCGCTGACCCACCTGGGAAACGGCGACGTGCCGAACGAGGCGGTGATCGCCGCCCGGCCCGAGGTTTTGATCGTGGACGCGGTGACGCCCGTGACGGCGGAACTGATCGGGAAGCTGCCGGAGCTGAAGCTCATCCATTCCCAGGGGGTGGCCTTCGATAAGATCGACTGCGCCGCCGCGAGGGAGCGGGGCGTCTACGTCTGCAACAACGCCGGGGTCAACGCGGCGGCGGTGGCGGAGCACGCGGTCATGCTCATACTGGCGGCCCTGCGGCGGCTCCTCCCCTCCCAGGAGGCGGTTTTCGCCGGGGAGCAGATGGCCTTTAAGAGCAGCTGCTTCTCCGACGCTCTGCCGGAGCTGCTGGGCAAACGGGTGGGCATCCTCGGTTATGGCGCCATCGGGCGGGAGCTTAAAAAGCGCCTGGCCGCCTTCGGCTGTGCGCTTTTCTACAACGATGTGGTCCGGGCAAAGGACGAGACGGGGATCGTCTATCTGGAGCGGGAGGAGCTGCTGCGTACCTGCGATATCGTGAGTCTGCACGTCCCGGTCCTGCCCAGTACGCGGGGAATGATGAACGAGGAGGCCCTGGCCTTGCTGAAGCCCGGGGCCATCTTAGTGAATACGGCCCGCGGCGCTCTGGTGGAGGATTTGGCCGTCCGCGCCGCGCTGGAATCCGGCGCCCTGGGCGCCTACGCAGCCGATACACTGGACCCCGAGCCCGTCACGGCGGACAATCCGCTGCTGTCCCTCAGTCCCGCCGCCTGCGCCCGCGTCGTCTTCACGCCCCATGTGGCGGGGCTCACGGTGGGGAGCTTCCGCCGGACCTATCAAAATATCTGGCGCAACGTGGCCGCTGTCGAGGACGGAGAGCGCCCCGGCTTCGTGGTGAACGGGGTATCATAAGCGAGTTCAGAGTTCAGAGATCAGAGTTCAGAGGCGCGCAGTTTGGCTTGTATTCTGATTTCTATTGCCAAAAAGCTCGGTTTCATGTATACTGCTTTTATGAGGAAGAAATCTACTCGGTACGAAAAAAGAAAAGGAGCTGGTCCCATGAGTATTGACGTTGAAAAGATCGTTTCCGAGGCGCTGGAGAATGGCTTTAATTTTGCCACTTCCCTGGACGTTTCCACCATGAATCCCCTGCCCGAGGTGCGGGATATGTGCGCGGCGGACAAGTGCCACGCCTACAACAAAAACTGGTCATGTCCCCCGGCCTGCGGCACCGTGGACGAGTGCGCCGCCCGGATCAAGGAGTATACCAACGGCGTGATCGTGCAGTCCACCATCGAGCTGGAGGATGAGTTTGACTTTGAGGGCATCGCGGAGCTGGGCAAGCGCCACGGCGAAACCTCCATCAAGTTCAACAAGTACCTGCACGAGAAATACCCCGATATGAAGATCCTGCCCCTCACGGCGGGCGGCTGCACCCAGTGCAAGGAATGTACCTATCCCGACAAGCCCTGCCGCTTCCCCGACCGGATGATGAGCCCTCTGGAGGGCTACGGCATCTTCGTCAGCGACCTCTGCACCAAGAACGACATTCCCTACAACCGGGGCAAGGGCACGCTGACCTACGTGGGGGCCTTCCTCTTTGCCTAATAAAGATAAAGGAGCAGACATATGAAGATCACCTTTCTGCCGGAGCATATCATCCGCGAGGTGGAGCCCGGCACCAAGATCATGCAGGCCATCATCGACGCGGGGCTGAAAATCGACGCTCCCTGCGGCGGCAACGGCAAGTGCAAGAAGTGCAAGGTCAAGATCACCACTGCCTCCGGGACCGAGACGGTCCTGGCCTGTATGACGGAGGTCACGGAGGATATCACCGTGGACCTGTCCGGTGAGGACGAGGGCCACCGCATCCTCATGGGCGGCATCACCCGGGACGTGGCCCTCTCCCCTGCCGTGAAGGCCGTGACGCTGAAGGTGCCCGAGCCCTCCACGGAGGACCTGCGGGCCTGCTGGCTGCGGCTGAAGGACACCGCCGCCGCCGCACTCGGCATCGACGCCGGGAGCATCGTGCCCAACGTCCACGCCGCCTCCCGCCTCTACAAGACCCTGGCGGACAACGCCTTTGAGGTGGACGCCCTGGTCTACGGCAATACCATTCTGGACGTGGTAAAGCCCGGGGCGGACCTCCTGGCCATGGCCTTCGATATCGGCACCACCACCATCGCCGCCTATTTCCTGGACCTGCGGACGGGCAGACAGCTTGCCCAGGCCAGTATGCTGAACCCCCAGGTGAAGTACGGCGGAGACGTGATCATGCGCATGAAATACTCCATTGAGAACGGTCTGGAGGGCCCCACCGGGGACGTGCGGACCGCTCTGATGGAGCTGACGGCCCAGTGCTGCAAGGAGGCCGGGAAGGACGCCGGGAACATTTATCTCGTCACCCTGGTGGGCAACACCTGCATGCACCACCTTTTCCTGGGCATCGACCCCTCCTCTCTGGCCTACGCCCCCTATACGGCGGCCATCGCGGAGCCCATCATCGTGGACGCCAAGGACTACGGCTTCCGGGTCAATCCCAGCGCCAAGCTCCTCTTCCTGCCCAATATCGCGGGCTTCGTGGGCGCGGACACCGTGGGCGCGGGCCTCGCGGCCTCCATGGATGAAGCGGAGGAGATCACCCTGCTCATCGATATCGGCACCAACGGCGAAATGATCCTGGGCGACAAGACCCATCTGGTGGCCTGCTCCACTGCCGCCGGCCCCGCCTTTGAGGGCGCCGTCATCACCTACGGCATGCGCGGCGCGGAGGGCGCCATGGATCACGTTTCCCTGGAGGGCGGCAAACTCAGCTACTCCGTCATCGGCGACGGGAAGCCCATCGGCATCTGTGGCTCCGGCCTCATCGACCTGCTCAGCGAGCTGGTGCGGGTGGGTCTCGTGGACAGCGGCGGAAAGCTGCTCATGGGCGACGAGATCGAGTGCGAGGAGGGCCTGAAGCTGGCGGACCGCATCGAAATGAAGGACGGCGTCCGCTGTTTCCTGCTGGCGGATGAAACGGCCAGCGGCAACGGCGAGCGCATCGTTTTCACCCAGAAGGACGTGCGCGAGGTGCAGCTTGCCAAGGGAGCCATGGCGGCGGGCATCCAGATGATGTGCCGCAAGCTGGGCATCACCACCGACGATATCAAGCAGATCATGATCGCCGGGGCCTTCGGCAGCTACATGTCCCCCAAGAGCGCGGCGGGCATCGCCCTGATCCCTCCGGAGCTGGGCGACGAGGTGCTGGCCATCGGCAACGCGGCCGGTCAGGGCGCCAAGCTCTGCGCCCTGAGCCTGGCGGAGTATGAGCGCTCCGAGCGGCTGGCCAAGAGCATGGATTATCTGGAGCTGGCGGCTGACCCGAAATTCCAGGACGTTTTTGTGGACGAGCTGGAGTTCCCCAGCGAGTATTAAAAAAGACACACGGGGGATGGGAGCGGTCCCATCCCCCGTGTTTTAAAAGAGGTGTTTGGATTGTCCGACGAGATCAAGAAAGTGACCCATATCGACAATGTGCGCCTGTCCGACGACGGGACCGCGGTGGTCATCATCGACCAGACTCTGCTGCCGGGCGAGGTAAAGTATATCGAGCTGAAAAGCGCAGAGGCCCTCTATGAGGCCATCAAGCAGCTCCGCATCCGGGGAGCCCCAGCCATCGGCATCTGCGCGGGCTACGGCATTTACGTGCTGGCCCTGCAGATCAACGCCAAGGATTTTGACGGCTTCTTTGCCGAGTTCCACCGGCTGAAGGAATACCTCAATTCCTCCCGGCCCACGGCGGTGAATCTGAGCTGGGCGCTGAACCGCATGGAGGGCGTGGTGCTGGCAAACCGGGAAAAAAGCATCCCAGAGCTGCTGGCGCTGCTGAAACAGGAATGCCTCGCCATCCACGAGGAGGACATTCAGATGTGCCGGGCCATCTCGGAATATGGGCTGAGCCTGGTGAAGGACGGGGACGGCATCCTCACCCACTGCAACGCCGGACCCCTGGCCACCTCCCGCTACGGCACGGGGCAGGGCCCCATCCTGCTGGGCCGGGAGAAGGGCATGAACTTCCGCGTCTTTGCCGACGAGACCCGTCCCCTGCTCCAGGGCGCGCGGCTCACCTCCTTTGAGCTGCAGCGGGCCGGGGTGGACGTGACGCTGATCTGTGACAACATGGCCAGCATCGTCATGAAAAACGGCTGGATCGACGCCTGCTTCGTGGGCTGTGACCGGGTGGCCGCCAACGGCGACGCCGCCAACAAGATCGGCACCAGCGGCGTGGCGATCCTGGCGAAGCACTACGGCATCCCCTTCTACATCCTCGGGCCGAGCTCCACGGTGGACCTGAGCACCCCCACGGGCGCGGACATCGTCATCGAGCAGCGCGATCCCGACGAGATCCGCGAAAAGTGGTACGCCGAGCCGATGGCGCCGGAGGGGGTCAAGTGCTACAACCCCTCCTGCGACGTGACGGACCACGAGCTCATCGCGGGCATCATCACGGAGAAGGGCATCTGCCGCCCGCCCTATACCGAAAGCCTGAAGGCACTCTTTGAATAACAGGAGGAAAGAAAGATGGCAAAGCTGGAATCCCCCTCCGCCTGCATCAAGGCGGACCCGAAGCAGATCGCGAAGGTCGTGCTGTTCCCCGGCGACCCCCTGCGGGCCAAGACCGTGGCGGAGACCTACCTGGAGAAGCCCGTCTGCTTCAACCGCGTGCGCAATATGCTGGGCTTCACCGGCACCTACAAGGGCAA
>CAMVOG010000043.1 GCA_947169005.1 uncultured Clostridia bacterium
AGCTGCACGACGCCTATCTGTCCGTGGCCGAGGCCCTGCGCCACGCGGGCTACGCTCTGGGCGCCCGGGTGAATATCCGCTGGATCGACTCCGCCGCCCTCACGGCGGAAAACCTGGAAACGGAGCTGGCGGGGCTGGGGGGCATCCTCGTGCCCGGCGGCTTCGGGGACCGGGGCATCCCCGGCATGCTGCTGGCCGCCCAATACGCCCGGGAGCGGGGCCTCCCCTACCTCGGCATCTGCCTGGGCATGCAGATCGCCGTGATCGAATTTGCCCGCCACGCGGCGGGTATCCCGGAGGCGACCTCCGGCGAGCTGGACCCCACTGCCAGGCACAAGCTCATCGACTTTCTGCCCGGCCAGTCCGACGCGGTGGACAAGGGCGGCACCCTGCGTCTGGGGAGCTATCCCTGCCGCATTGAGCCGGGGACCCTTATGGCCCGCTGCTACGGGCAGACCGAGATCCGGGAGCGGCACCGCCACCGCTATGAATTCAACAACGCCTACCGGGAGGCGCTGACCGCGGCGGGGCTCACGCTCTGCGGCCTGTCCCCGGACGGGAGCCTGGTGGAGGCCGTGGAGCTTTCGGACCGGCCCTTCTTTCTGGGCGTGCAGTTCCACCCGGAGTTCAAGAGCCGCCCGGACCGCCCCCATCCCCTGTTCCGGGGCTTTGTGGCGGCGGCGCTGGCCCGGAAATAGAAAAGACGGGCAGGAAGGCTTTTCGCTTTCCTGCCCGTTCGCTTTTGTACCCGGATCAGAACCATTCCTTCCATTCCCTGGCGGGAACGGTATAGCCGAAGGTCGCCTCGCCCAGGTTCTGGAAGACAGGGCTGAAACGGCACTGGGGCCACTTTTTGTTCATGCGGTCCCGGAGGATGACGCCCCAGATGAACAGGATGCTGTCGATGGTGACGTCCTCGTTGCCCTTTTCGTTGTTGTGGCTGTGCAGAGGCACATAGCCGTAATCGGTGAAGTGGAGGCTCACACTCTTGTTCGCGTCGTTGACGACGATGCGGCTGCCGGAGGCCAGGGTGCGGGCCTCCGTCTCGATCCAGTCGATGGCCAGCAGGTCCTCATGGACCCTCACGGTGCGGCGCAGGCTGTCGTCATAGCCCTGGCAGGTGACGAGCCAGGGCTCCGCCGCGGCCTTCTCCTCCAGGAAGCGGTCCAGGTCCTCCAGGAAGGGGGACTTCGCCAGCTTCTCCGAAATTTCCTTCTCCAGAGGGCTCAGCTCAAGCTGTCCCTCCACGAGACTCTTGCTCTTTGCGTCAAAAATGCTCATTTCAGCGGCTCCTTTCCAATGTCGCGCCGGGGCGCAGTCTTCTTTCTTTAGTGTATCACAGTTTTTTCCAATGCGCTATAGGGACTTGAAAAAATTTCATGTCTTACAGGCGTTTTTCCAGCTCGGACCAGACCAGCTCGGCGGCGGTCACGGCGTCCTCCACCGTCAGATACCGGTCGGCGGAGGCATCCGCGAAGAGGCGGCCCGAGCCGGGCAGCTCCTCATCGGGAAACCAGAGCTTCAGCGTCATGGGCCAGCGAGGCAGAAAGGGGAGCACCGCCGTCAGATCCGCGTTGCTCTCGATAAAGGAGGCCCCCAGGCTTTCCAGGGCCCTCCGCCAGCGCTCCTCCCCCGCCGAATCCAGCAGCAGGCGGGCCCTGGCCTCCAGGCGGCGGTCCAGGTCCCCACCCCGGACCAGGCCCTCCCGCAGCTCCCCGAAGGGCAGCAGCCGCCCGGAGACAGGGGTCCCGTCCCCCAGGTCCAGATAGTGCAGCAGCACCAGGAGCATCCAGTTTTCCACGGGCGTCCGGGGCTCCAGCGCGGGCCAGGCCAGGCTGGGGATCGCCAGCTTCCCGCCCTCATAAGCGCAGCCGCAGAGGGCCGCCAGCCGCGCGGGGTCCCGGCCCCGCAGACGCTCCGCCGCCGGGCGCAGCATTTCCAGAAAGGCTCTGTCCTCCGTCACGGCGTTTCCTCCTCCACGACCTTCTTGAATGCCCGCAGGGCGCTGGGCAGGGCCAGCTCCCCCAGAACCGTTGCGGCGCTCTCCCAGCGCCAGGGCCCAAAGGGGGCGGCGCAGGGGACCAGCCAGCCCCGCATATGCCACTCCACGTGGGTGAAGAGGTGCTTTGCCTCCCCGCAGGGGGCCAGGGACAGGGGCGCTCCCCCCTGCTCCGCAAGCAACCTGCGCAGGGCGGCTTCCTCCGGCCAGCCCATGAGGGAGGGGAACTCCCACAGGCCCGCCAGCAGGCCCTTGTCGGGCCGCTTCGCCACGGCCCAGAGGCCCCCGGCGGCGAGCAGCAGCACCGTCCGCTCCTCCACCCGGCGGGGCTTCTTCGGGCTGCGCACCGGGTAGCGCTCCGGCTCTCCCTCCGCCCGGGCCCGGCACAGGTCCCTGATGGGGCAGGCGGGGCAATCCGGGGCCGCGTTGGGCAGGCAGAGGACCTCCCCCAGCTCCATAAGCCCCTGGGTGGCGAGGCCCGCCTCCTTCCCCGCCGGGTAAACGGCCCGCAGGGCCTCCGAGAAGCCCTTGCGGACCGCGGGCTGCATCACGTCCTCGGCGCTGGCAAGCACCCGGCTCAGCACCCGCAGCACGTTTCCGTCCACGGCAGGCTCCGGCTGACCGCAGGCGATAGAGGCAATGGCCCCGGCGGTATAGTCCCCGACGCCGGGGAGCTTCCGCAGCTCCGCCGCCGTCTCCGGCAGGCGGCCGCCGTACTCAGAGACGATGAGGGCAGCGGCCTTTTTCAGATTGCGGGCGCGGCTGTAGTAGCCCAGGCCCTCCCAGAGCTTCAAAAGCCGTTCCTCGTCCGCCGCAGCCAGGTCCTCCACTGTGGGGAAGGCCGCCATGAAGCGGCTGTAATAGCCCAGCACCGCCTCGATGCGGGTCTGCTGCAGCATGATCTCCGAGACCCAGACCCGGTAGGGCTCCGGGTCCTCCCGCCAGGGCAGGGGGCGGCCCGCCGCCTCAAACCAGCGGCAGAGGCGGTCCAGACACTCGCGCAGAAGGGCTTGCTCGTCCATAGGCTTCTCCTTTATGCGTAAGCGGGGAACGGTCAGCCGTTCCCCGCCATTCTGTTCAGCTTATCCAGCACCTGCAGAAAATAGTCCGGCAGCTCCGTTTCAAAGCGCATGGCCTCCCCCGTGCGGGGGTGGATGAAACGGATGGCCCGGGCGTGGAGGCACTGGCTGTCCAGCCCCAGCTCCGGCTTCTTCATGCCGTAGACCGCATCCCCCAGCACCGGGTGGCCGATATAGGCCAGGTGGACCCGGATCTGATGGGTGCGCCCCGTTTCCAGGGAGCAGCGCAGGTGCGTATAGCCGGGATAGCGGGCCAGCACCTCATAATTCGTGGCGGCGGGGCGGGAGTTTTTCTCCGTCACGGCCATTTTCTTCCGGTCCGCGGGATGCCGCCCGATGGGGGCCTCAATGCGGCCTCTTTCCTCCCGGAGGCTGCCCCGCACGACGGTTTCATAGACGCGGGAAAGGCTGCGGTCCTTGAGCTGGTCCGACAGGGCCCGGTGGGCAAAGTCGTTTTTCGCCGCGATCAAAAGGCCCGAGGTGTCCTTGTCGATGCGGTGGACGATGCCGGGCCGCCGCTCCCCGCCGATGCCGGAGAGGGAGTCCCCGCAATGGTAGAGCAGGGCGTTCACCAGGGTGCCGTCCGGGTGGCCGGGGGCCGGGTGGACCACCAGGCCCTTGGGCTTGTTCACCACGATAAGGTCCCCATCCTCATAGACCACGTCCAGGGGGATATCCTCGGGGATCAGCTCCGTTTCCTCGGCTTTTTCCGGCAGCTCCAGGGTGTAGACCTCCCCCGCCTCCGCCTTGCGGCTGCCCTTTACGGGCTTCCCGGCGGCGTCCAGCACCTTGCCCGCCCGGATCAGCTCCTGGGCGGCGCTGCGGCTCAGCTCCTCCACCTTCGCAGCCAGCAGGCTGTCCAGCCGCTGTCCGGCCTCCTCCGGCTCAACCGGGATCGGACGGATCATGCTTCTCCACCTCCGGCTGATAGCCCTTCAGCCGCTCCAAAACGGCGGCGGTCTCTCCCTCCGCGGCGGGAACGGGCTTTAACTTCTTCTCGTAGGGGCTGAGAAAAAGCACGCTTACCACAAAGAGGATGCCTCCCACGACAATGGCGCAGTCCGCAATGTTGAAAATGGCAAAGTCCACGAAGAGGGTCTTGAACATATCCACCACATAGCCCCGCAGGAGCCGGTCCAGCAGATTCCCCATGGCGCCGCCCAGCACAAGAGCCAGGGCGAAACGCTGGGAGGCCATTCTGGGCCGCCCGGTCGCCAGGCACCAGAGGATGGCGGCGCAGACCAGGATCGTGAGGATGATGATGGGCACCTGCAGCCCCGAAAAGAGGCTGAAGGCGGCGGCCTCGTTGCGCACATTGGTCAGGCACAGGAGCCCCGGCAAAAAGCCCAGGTCTCCATTCAGCGGAATATGGTGAACGATCCAGAGCTTAAAAAGCTGGTCCGCCAGGATCAGGGCGGCGGCGAGGATGATGTAAAGCATATTTTCCTCCAAAAGGGTGAAATACGGCGGGGCTTTCGCCCCGCCGCAACAGGTCATTCAGAGAGGACGGCGGCGCAGCGGGGGCAGAGGCCCTCGGCGTTCACGGCCTTGTCGTGGATCCAGCAGCGCTCGCACTTGGGCTCCTCCGAGGGGCGCACCGTCACCGTAAGGCCCGGCACCTCGCCCCGGAAGCCCTCGGCCGCGCCGGCGGCCAGCTCCACCTTGGAAACGATGAAGAGGGTCTTGAGGTCCGCGTTCCGCAGGGCCTCGGCCTCGGCGGGATCGGCAAAGCTCAGGGTGACCTCAGCGTCCAGGGGCTTGCCCACGCGCTTTTCGGCGCGCTCCAGCTCCAGAGCCTTGTTTACGTCGGCCCGCAGAGCGGAGAGCTTCTCCCAGCGGGCAGTCTCCTCCGCCGTGAGGACGAAGGCAGGCTCCACCTTGGGCATATCGTTGAGCATGACGTGCTCGGCGTTGTCCCCGCTCCTGTGGGGCATCATCAGCCCGATCTCGTTGGCGGTGAAGGCCAGGATGGGGGCCAGCAGGCGCACCAGGGCGTCCAGGATCAGGAAGATGGCGGTCTGGGCGCTGCGGCGCAGCTTTCCGTCCCGCTTCTCGCAGTAGAGCCGGTCCTTGATGATATCCAGATAGAAATTGGACATATCCACCACGCAGAAGTTGTGGATGGCGTAGGTCACGGCATAGAACTCATAGCGCTCGTAAGCGGCCAGGCACTTTTCCACCAGGCTGTTCAGCCGGGCCAGGGCCCAGCGGTCCAGCTCCTCCAGCTCCGCGAAGGGCACGGGCTCATTGGGATCGAAGCCCTCCAGGTTGCCCAGGATATAGCGGGCGGTGTTGCGGATCTTGAGATATTTATCGGAAAGCTGCTTGAAGATGGCGTCGGAGCAGCGCATATCCAGATGATAATCCGAGGAGGCGGCCCAGAGGCGGATGAGGTCCGCGCCGTACTTGTTCACGATGTCCTCGGGGGCGACGCCGTTGCCCAGACTCTTGTGCATGGCCCGGCCCTCGCCGTCCACGGTCCAGCCATGGGTCAGCACCGTGCGATAGGGCGCGGCGCCCTTCACGGCCACCGCCGTCAGCAGGCTGGACTGGAACCAGCCTCTGTACTGGTCGCCGCCCTCCATATAGAGGTCAGCGGGCCAGGTCTTGGGGGAATCCAGCTCCATGGAGGCCACGTGGGTGGAGCCGGAATCAAACCAGCCGTCCAGGGTGTCGGTCTCCTTGGTGAAGCGCTTGCCGCCGCAGTGGGGGCAGGCGTAATTGGCGGGCAGCAGGGCCTCGGGCTCCTCGGTAAACCAGGCGTTGGAGCCCTTCTCCCGGAAGACCTCGGAAATCCTGCCGATGGTCTCCTGAGTGCAGACGGGCTTGCCGCAGTCCTCGCAGTAGAAGACGGGGATGGGCAGACCCCAGTGCCGCTGGCGGGAAATGCACCAGTCGGCCCGCTCCCGGATCATGGAGGCCATGCGCTCGCCGCCCCAGTCGGGAATCCACTCCACGCCCTTGGCGGCCTCCACGGCCTGATCCTTGAAGGCGTCCACGGAGCAGAACCACTGGTCGGTGGCCCGGAAGATGATGGGCTTCTTGCAGCGCCAGCAGTGGGGATAGGAGTGCGTCAGATTCTCGGAGGCCAGGATGGCCCCGTTGGCCTGAAGGTCGGCAAAAATAGGCTCATGGGCCTGGAGGACGCTGAGGCCCTCATACTTGCCGGCGAAGCTGTTGAAGCGGCCCCGGTCGTCCACATTCACCACCAGGTCCCGCCCGGAGGGGAGCTGGGGATACTTGCGGCAGACGTTGAAGTCGTCCGCGCCGTAGGCAGGGGCGGTGTGGACGCAGCCGGTGCCCGCATCCAGGGTGACGTGCTCGCCCAGGATCACAAGAGAGGTCTGGTCAAAGAGGGGGTGGCGGGCGGTCATCAGCTCGAACTCCGCGCCCTTCATGGTGGCGAGGACCTCCTCCGCCGTGAGACCGGCCTTTTCCAGCACGGACTTGTACAGCTCCGTCGCCATGATATAGCACTCGCCGTTGGAGGCGCGCACCACGGAATAGTCCAGGGCGGGATTCAGGCAGATGGCCAGGTTCCCGGGGATGGTCCAGGTGGTGGTGGTCCAGATGACGAAGTAGAGCTTGTCCAGGGGGGCGAGGGTGCTGAGCTTGCCCAGGTCGTTTTCCACGCGGAACTTCACAAAGATGGTGGTGACGGGGTCGTCGGCATACTCGATCTCCGCCTCGGCCAGGGCCGTCTCGTCGGTGGGGCACCAATAGACGGGCTTCTTGCCCTTGTAGATATAGCCCTTCTCAAACATCTTGCCGAAGATCTTGACCTCCTCGGCCTCGAACTTCGGGTCCATGGTCAGATAGGGCTTGTCCCACTCGCCCAGGACGCCCAAGCGCTTGAATTCCTGCCGCTGGATGTCCACGAAATTCTGGGCGAACTCATGGCAGGCGCTGCGGAACTCCGGGATGCTCATGGCCTTGCGGTTGAGCTTGTTCTGCTTGATGATGGCGCTCTCGATGGGCATGCCGTGGTTGTCCCAGCCGGGAATGTAGGGGGCCTTGAAGCCCGTCATGTTCTTGTAGCGAACGATGAAGTCCTTGATGGATTTATTCAGGGCGTGGCCCATGTGCAGGTGGCCGTTGGAGAAAGGAGGGCCGTCATGCAGCACGAAGAGGGGCTTGCCCTCGTTGCGCTCCTGCATTTTGTGATAAAGGTCCATCTTCTCCCAGCCGGCAAGCATGTCCGGCTCCCGCTTCGCCAGGCCCGCCCGCATGGGAAACTCGGTCTTGGGCAGATTCAGTGTGCTGTTGTAATCCTTAGGCATTGTTCCGCTTCGTCCCTTCTTCAGACTATGGGGGAAACCCCTTGTACTGCCAAAAGGGTATTGCCGTTCCTTGGCGGCAATACCCCCGGCGTATCGTTTCGTTTTTTCTTTATTTGGTGGCGTCGTAGCTGTCGCCGAATTTCAGGTCGGCAAACTCGATGCGGCCCTTCTTGCTCTCGCCGTCGCTGAAGCTGTATACCTTGGTATCGCTGCTGACCTCTTCCTTTTTGGGGGCCTCAGCCTCGGGCTTCATGGCGTTTTCGATGATCTGCGCCACGCTCTTTTCGATCTCCTCCGCCTTCTTGTCCTGCTCGGCCTGGCGCTCCTCCGCCGTAACGGCAGGGGCGGCGGGCTCCTCCGGGGCGGGAACAAAGTTCTCCAGCTCATCCAGGAAGAGGCCGTGCTTCTCCACCATCTCACGGGCGGAGCGGATGAACTCTGCCGTCTGCTGCTTGGCGTACTCCAGCTTTTTGCCCTCGGCGGCCACCTCGGCCCGGTAGGCCTCGATCTTATCGTGAGCGGAGCGCTCCGCGTCCGCCACTAAGTTGATGCTCTTTTTCTCCGCCTCGTCGGTGATCTCCTTGGCCATCTTCTGGGCGGTCAGCAGCGCCATGCGCATGGCGTCCTCGGTAGAGCGATATTCCTCCACCTTGTCCACCAGCACCTTCATCTTGCTTTTCAGCGCGGCGTTCTCTTTATACAGGTCCGTATAATCCTTGGCTACGCTCTCCAGAAACTCCTCTACGGAGGCCATGTCGTAGCCGCCGAAGACGGCCTTGGTAAATTCCTTTCCGCTTACTTCCTGCGGCGTCAGCATATCCTTGCTCCCCCTCCCTTAAAAATACAGGCCGTTGTTTTCCAGCTCGTCGATCAGATCGCCCAGGATATCCACGTTATAGGGCGTGATCATATAGGTGCTGACAGCGACCTTCTTGATCTTGCCGTCCTGGGAATAGGCCACGCCGCTGAGGAAGTCCAGCACACGGCGGGCCACGTCCTTATTTGTGGACTCCAGATTCAGCACCACCGTGCGCTTCTCGCGCAGATGGTCCGCGATCTCGGCGGCGTTCTCGAATTTCTCAGGCTTCACCAGCACCACCTGCAGCTGGGCGGTGGCGTGAATATTGACGACTTTATTGTTTCTGTCCTCATCGGACGCGCGCGTGCTTCTGGGGGTAACGGGGGTGCGCTCCACGGCGGAGGGCGTGTAGACCGCGTCATCCTCCTCATAAAAGTTCCTGGTTACGTTGCGCTTCAGATCATCCCATAAGCCCATCTTGTCAACCGTTCCTTTCCGTTCTCTATATCCTCAGCGGTAGATACGTTCGCCGAAAATGGCAGAGCCGATACGGACCATATTGGAGCCGCAGGCGATCGCCGCCTCAAAATCTCCGCTCATTCCCATCGAAAGAATACTCATAGTAACATTATCGTATTTTTTTGCTCTCATGTCAACAAAAAGATGGTGCATTTTCTCAAAATACCCATCGTTTTTTTCGCCCGGGCCCGGCGCGGGCGGGATCGCCATCAGCCCCCGGACCTCGATGCCCGCCACGGCGGACAGCCGCGAAAGCAGCTCCTCCGCCTCCTCGGGGGCGACGCCGCTTTTGGCCTCCTCATGGCCGATATTGACCTCCAGGAGGATCGGCTGGACCAGGCCGAGCTGCACGGCCTTCTTCCCGATCAGCTCCGCCAGCTCCAGGCTGTCCACGGACTGGATCAGGTCCACCGTGCCCACCAGGTACTTGACCTTGTTCTTCTGCAGGCCGCCGATAAAGTGCAGCGGCGCGCCGGCATAGGCCCCCTGGCTGTTCTTTTCCAAAAGCTCCTGCACCCGGTTTTCCCCGCAGGCGTCCACCCCGGCGGCGATGGCGGCCCGGACCTTCTCGGCCCCGTTGGTCTTGGTGGCGGCCACGAAGCTGACCTCGCCGGGCCCGCGCCCGGCCAGGGCGGCGGCCCGCTCGATCCGCTCCCGCAGGAGAGCTACATTTGCCGCGATATCCTCCATCAGTTCACGACCTTTCCTTCATACAGATCCTTGCCGCTGACGATCACATCGTCCCCGGCATGGAGCTTGGAGCTGCGGACCACATAGTATTCGCCCACGTCGAAAAGCAGCTCCACGGGCTTTTTCTCCACCTGGATGCCCGTTTGCACATAGACGAAGATGGTGCCCTCCTCGTCCATGCGGATCGCCCGCTTGGGGACGCGGATGCCGTGGTCCTCGCTGAGAATGATCTCCGCCGACTGAACCCGCATGGAAAGGGTATCGGCCATGGCCTCCTCACAGGCGAAAACCACCGCCGCCTCCCCCTTTTCGGGGACGCTGACGCTCTCCACCCTCATGTGCAGGACCTCGCTGTAGTAGCGCCCGAAGATCATCGTGACCCGGTCGCCCTTGGCGAAGCGGCGGGCGTCCTCGGCATCCATGACGGAGGCATAGTACCAGGCGCTGCCATAGACCAGCTTGCCAAGGGCCTGGTCCGGCGCCTCGCGCTTTTCGGCCAGCAGAGCTTTCAGCTCCGCCGTGGAAATGCCCGCCACGTCCGCGGGCGTCAGCTCCTCAAAGCCGTCCAGCGCCGAGCTGTAGAGCCCCGAGGCGGGGGCCGTGACCGTGGCGGAAACGCGGGCGACGGCGCTTTGCAGGCTCGCGGCCTCGGCGCGCAGGGCGCTGAGCTGGGAGCTGACGGTCCCCGCGTCGCTGGAGGCGGAGAAGAGCAGGGTCTCGATATTCAGCCGGTGGCTGTCCGCCTCCCCCAGCTCCCGGCTCTGCACCGCGTGACGCAGCTCCAGGATCTCGCTTTTGATGCTGCTCTCCAGCTTCTGGTTATCCACCTGGCCGCCGGCCTCCAGGGCCTCCAGCCCGGCGATCTGCTCCGTGATCTCCCGCAGGCGCTCGGCCCGGTGCAGGTCCTCATCCGTGGAATAGACCGCGCCGATCTCGCCGCCCCCGGCCACGCGTTTGCCCTCGCTCGCCTCAATGTAAACGGAGCTGTAGCCCGTTTTCATGACCTCCTCGTCCCGCACCACCATGCCGTAAACGCTGATGGTATCCCGCACGGTATAGTCTACGGCGGCAGAGGTCTGATACCCGTTGTTCATAGAGGAGACCAGGTAAACGGCCACGTAGGCCAGGATCGCCGCCAGAAACACTACGCTGACGATCTTCAGCGCCCGACCTGTTTTTTGCATCCCGATCACCTCTTGATAAGTGCTTAGTGCTTGGTGCTTAGTGCTTGGTGCTCAGCTCAGCTCCGTTTCCGCCAGCGAGAGGGGCTTGACGGGCACGATGGTGGAAATGGCGTGCTTGTAGATCATCTGCTGCTTCCCCTCGGAATCGAGGATGACCACGAAGCTGTCAAAGCCCGTGACCGTGCCCCGGAGCTGGAAGCCGTTCATCAAAAACATGGTGACGCTCAGGTGCTCCCGCCGCGCCCTGTTGAGAAATGTATCCTGAAGATTCGCTGTCTTTTGCATGGTCCTGTCTCCTTTACGGCAAAAATGGCCGACACCATATTTAGTGTCTGTCTGCGTCTATTATACCATATTTTACCATAAATGCTGTCGAAAGCTGACAGGCCCATGAAAGATCGGGCTCTTTTTCCCAAAGGATCCAGTTCACATCCTCCCGGCCCGAAAGCCAGCTCAGCTGCCGCTTGGCATAGCGGCGGGAGGCTCTTTGTATCTCTTCCTTCGCCTCGGCCTCAGAGCAGTCCCCCCGCAGGGCGGCCAGGACCTCCTTGTAGCCGATGGCCTGGAGGGCGGTGGCCGTTTCCGGCACGCCGGAGGCCAGCAGGGCGCGGACCTCCTCCACAAGGCCCCGCTCAAACATCCGCTCCACCCGCGCGTCGATGCGGCGGTAGAGCTCCGCCCGGTCGGCAAAGCTCAGGGCGATGCGGCAGGCCCGGTAGGGCGGCTCCCGCAGGCGGCTCTCCCGGTCATGCTCCGTGATGGTCTTCCCCGTCACGCGCCAGACCTCCAGGGCCCGGACCACCCGCTTTTTGTCGTTGGGATGGAGGCGGGCGGCGCTCTCCGGGTCGATCTCCGCCAGCTCCCGCAGAAGGGCCTCGCCGCCCTCCGCGTCGTAGCGCGCGGCATACGCCGCCCGGACCGCCGGGTCCCCGCCTAGGAAATCCCGGCCGGAAAGAAGAGAATCGATATAAAGCCCCGTGCCGCCCACCAAAAAGGGCAGCCTCCCCCGCCCGGCGATATCCTCGACGCAGGCAGCGGCGTCCTCCACGAAGCGGGAGACGGAGTATTCCTCCCGCGGGTCCACGCAGGAGAGCAGGTGATGGGGAACGCCCCGCATTTCCTCCGCGTCGGGGGTGGCGGTGCCGATATCCATGCCCCGGTAGAGCTGCATGGAGTCGGCGGAGATCACTTCCCCGTTGTACAGGCGGGCCAGCTCCACGCCCAGGGCGGTCTTGCCCGTGGCGGTGGGGCCGGTGACGACGACGACGGCGGGCCCCATCTCAGTTGCGCAGGGCGTGGATGGGGGCGGGGATGCGTCCGCCGCGGTTGATGAAGTCCGCGGAGGACTTGTCGTGAACGGGCATCACGGGGGCGGAGCCCAGGAGCCCGCCGAATTCCACCATGTCCCCCACCTTCTTGCCGGGGGCGGGAATGATGCGCACGGCGGTGGTCTTGTTGTTGATGACGCCCACGGCGGCCTCGTCCGCGATGATGGCGGAAATGGTCTCCGCCGGGGTGTCGCCGGGAATGGCGATCATATCCAGGCCCACGGAGCAGACGCAGGTCATGGCCTCCAGTTTGTCCAGCGTCAGCACGCCCTTCTCCGCCGCCCGGATCATGCCGATGTCCTCGCTCAGGGGAATGAAGGCGCCGGAGAGGCCGCCCACGTGGGACGAGGCCATGACGCCGCCCTTCTTCACCGCGTCGTTCAGCAGCGCCAGCGCCGCGGTG